>JAWKTX010000017.1 GCA_041398825.1 Planctomycetaceae bacterium
GCAATACCGGATGCAGGACGGTTCCTGTTCTGCCTGGTTGACAATATCCCCACGCGGATTGTTGTTCAGAGGAACGATACGATTGTCCGGTATTTGATTCCGGTACCGCAGTCAGGAGTTTCCGGGAAGGCTTTTGATGTCAAATTTGCTCTTTCCGGTCGGATGAATAGTGATGTACAGGATCTGAAGACGCAGTTTGCAGAACGTCGTCTGCAGGTGCCTGTGCCGACATTCCCGGAATTTCGGGATGATCCGGAGTTTGGCATCTCAATTTCACGCAATCGCTGGAGCGTCTACGTACCGCAGTCATGGAGTGCGTCGCTGGTCGAAGATTCTCAGCGCACAAATGTTATTTCTGCCGATGTCCGTTCGTTTGAAGATGCGTCTCTGCTTTCGACGGTGGAGCAGACAAACTGGTTGTTGAATTCACTGTCTGCAGCAAAGGACAGCCTGTCACGCAGGAATCTGTATCGCGAACTCAAAAGGAATGAGGCGATGATACAACAGCTTCAGGGCAATGAGACCGAAACACGTGGAGAGCGCGACCAGGTACTGAACAAGATTCAATCAGAGATGAATCTGGATATGGACTCTGATAGGGATGGGCTGCAGATCATGGGGGAGCCAGGGAGTTTTGCTTCCGGATCTGGCAGCAACCTTTTCCTCTACGAATCGGACCTCAATCAAAACGGACTCGTCCTGCGCAGCAACGGCGATTTCGTTGCAGACAATCGGGCTCATGTTTCCCCGGGTGACCAATTCGGCGTCTCTGGTCAGTTGTTTGGTTTTCAACTGTCAGATCCTGAGCTGAAGCTGGATGAAACCGAGTCCCTGGGAAGGTTGATGGAGAAGCCTCAAAGTGATCGTGTTGAAACTCGCACGCTGGAGGAGAAAAAAGAATCCGCCGACCGGGCCATCCCGAGGTTTGGGCAGCTCAAAGGTTCAAAACAGCCCTCTGCGAGTAATGCTTCTCCACAGCGTGAGGCTCAGCGATCAAAGCTCCTGGAACGTCGGCAGAGTGGGCAGCAGCCAGAGCCTGCAGCCAGACCTTCGATGGAAGAACAGTCTGCGATCAACCAGGTGCAAAACTTCGAACAGAGTCCGGTTTTTCAATCAGACAACAAAACCATGGAGCAGCAAGTGTCATCAGCAGAATCCACGGGACTCTTGTCTCTTCAGTTTGAAATACCGTCTGACGGCGTTCGCATGGACTTTGTTCGACCCGGCGGAAATGCTTCACTGGCACTGGATGTAAGGTCTGCAAAGACGGTTCAAACCGGACTCGGATTGCTCTGGGCTCTGGCCTGTGGAGCAGCGGCCATTTTTCTTCTGACGACCAGCACCCAGTTCACCAGTTTCCTGCGTCGGGCCTGTCTGTTATCAGCGTTGGTCGGCATGGCTGGTTGGTTGCTCAGTGACGAACGCAGTTTCGGGTGGTTTGCCAGTCTTGCGATTATTTCCCTGCTTGTTTATTCAGTCCTGCTGATTCGCTCAGAACGCAGGGCTGCTCCAACAGTCTAAGCTCACACCTCAGCATTCAGCGGCAGCTCACGTCGAAGGCTCCGAACTGATGACCTTCCTCAGACAGGCTCAAACGCACATTGGTGATCCAGAGACGTTCACAGCCAGCCAACAGGAGGCCTGATCGCGGGACACTTCAGGCATGAATGGATCTCAGGTACACATACGTTTGATTGGATCTCAGGTACACATACGTTTGTCTGAAAGGCCACGGTCTTAACAGACTGATGAAAAGCGGGACTGGCTCGAGCAGGAGACCTGAGAACACGATGGTTTCCAGTCGTCCTGCCTGTCCCGGTTTTTCAACGGACAGTTAAGTTAAGTCAAGTTAAAGCCGTGGCCGTGATTTGCTTCGGAGCTGCTTGAAAAAAGCTATTTCACAATCCAGGTATCGCCGCTGTTAAACAGTTGCTCCAGATCACCCTCACCTGCATTTCCTCTGGCCTGGGCGACCTGCTTACGGACTTCTTCGTCGTAAACAGGACGCTGGACGTTACGGAGCACACCCATCGGTTCCGGGAATTCCGGATGTCGCATTTGTGCCAGCAGAAATGCAAGGCTGGGATCGTGGGCGCTTTCATCGTGGAACAACAGGTCATCCTCAGAAACACCGCTGCCAAGTTCCACCACTTCTGCTCGACCATATGAATTCAGCCGAATGCCTTTCTCTTTATTCGCACCGAAGCGAAGTGGCTTGCCGTGTTCCAGGTAGACCACATGGTCCTCCTTTTCGCCTTTCTTGGAAGCGTAATTGAATGCCCCTGTATTGAAGACATTGCAATCCTGGTACACCTCAACAAAAGAGGTTCCCTTGTGTTCCGCAGCTCTCTTCAGGGTCTCTGCCAGGTGCTTAATGTCCACATCCACTGAACGCGCGACAAAGGTTGCTTCACAGCCAATGGCAACGGACAACGGGTTCAATGGGTTGTCGACAGATCCGAATGGAGTACTTTTGGTTTTCTTGCCGAGCGGACTTGTTGGGGAGTACTGTCCCTTCGTCAGGCCATAGATCTGGTTATTAAAAAGAATGATGTTCAGGTCCACATTTCTTCGGATGGCGTGCATTAGATGATTGCCGCCAATAGACAACGCATCGCCATCGCCGGTGATCACCCAGATGTGCATTCCGGGATTTGCCAGTTTCAGACCTGTCGCTACTGCCGGTGCGCGACCATGGATACTGTGAAATCCATAGGTATTCATGTAGTACGGAAACCGGCTGGAGCAACCGATGCCCGACACGAAACAAATGTCTTCGCGGGGGATGCCGAGCTCCGGCAGCACCTTCTTCATTTGTGCCAGTATGGAATAGTCGCCGCACCGGGGGCACCATTTGACGTCCTGGTTGCTGGCAAAGTCCTTTGCAGTTAGCTGCGGAAGTACAGTACTCATGAGATTACATTCCTGTGCGTTTAGGTGTGATCATCTTTGATTTTGATTATGTGGAAATTGCCGGGCCCCGGGGGGCCTGATAGATGGCGAACTGAGGATATGGATTCAGAGATACTCAGTTGGCGAGAACATCATTGATTTTGTTGACCAGTTCGCTGGTCTTGAATGGTTTGCCCTGGATCTTGTTGTATGGAATTGCGTCTACCAGGAATCTGGACCGAATGACCATTGACAGCTGTCCCAGATTCAGTTCGGGGATCAATACTTTCCGGTAACTGCTGAGAAGCTGTTTCATATTCTTCGGTAGCGGGTTCAGGTATCGGACATGGGCATGCGCAACACTCCTGCCCTGACGTCTGGCTTCCCGTACAGCGGTGCGGACGGCTCCATAGGTGCCTCCCCAGCTAATCACAAGAAGGTCCCCTGATTCGGGGCCATCGACTTCCTGATCCGGAATGGAGTTTGCGATGTTGGCAACTTTGCGAGCGCGCGTATCAGACATGTGCTGATGGTTATCCGGCCCATATTCCACATTGCCGGTTACATCTTTCTTCTCAAGCCCCCCAATACGGTGTTCAAGTCCGGGAGTTCCGGGACGAGCCCATGGACGGACGAGCCGTTCATCCCGAAGGTAGGGCATGTATCCGTCCGGCGAATTCAGTTCTTTTGCAAAGTTGACCGGAATTGGTCTGATGTCCGATACGGACGGCACAGACCACGGCTCAGCACCGTTAGCAATGTACCCGTCAGAAAGAAGAACCACAGGGGTCATGAACTCAACGGCTATTCGCAGCGCATCCTGAATCGCCCAGAAGCAATCACCTGGTGTTTGTGCTGCGATGACCGGTAGAGGAGATTCGCCGTTGCGGCCGAATAAGACCAGCAGTAAGTCAGACTGTTCTGTCTTGGTTGGAAGGCCAGTACTGGGGCCACCACGCTGAACGTCGATAATGACCATTGGCAGTTCGGTAATCATGCCAAGGCCCATTGCTTCGCCCTTCAGGCAGATTCCTGGTCCGCTGCTTGCGGTAACCGCCAGTGCGCCGCCAAACGCCGCACCACATGTTGCTGACATCGCAGCAATTTCGTCTTCGGCCTGGAAAGTTGTACAACCAAAGTTCTTGAGCTTCGATAGTTCATGAAGAATGTCACTGGCAGGTGTAATCGGATAACCGGAAAACACCAGGTCTGCATTCGAAACCTTCGCTGCTGTTGCCATACCCATTGCGAGGGCTTCGTTTCCGGTGATCTTGCGATACTTGCCAGGGGCCAGTTTGGCAGGCGGCACTTCGTAATGAACAGTGAAGGCCTCGGTCGAGAACGCGAAGTCAGATCCCCCTTTCAACGCCCGAAGGTTTGCTTCGGCGATATCCTGCTTCCTGGCAAATTTTGTCTGAATCCATTCTTCTGTTGGCTTTGGATCACGATCGTACAGCCAGTAGACAAGTCCCAGAGCAAAGAAGTTCTTGCATCGGTCAGCTTCGCGCTGCGACAACCCCAGTCCTTCAACGGAATCCCTGGTCAGTCGTGTCATCGGAACACGATGAATTCGATAACCGGCTAGTTCATCCGTCTCAAGCGGATTTGATGCATAACCGGCTTTCTGAAGATTAGAGAGTTCAAACGAATCTTCATTGACGATCAGCGTGCCACCGCGTTTCAGGTCGCCGATATTTGACTTCAGGGCCGCCGGATTCATTGCAACCAGCGTGTCAACTTCATCACCAGGGGTAAAAATGTCGTTGCTGGAAAAACACAACTGAAAACCGCTGACCCCGGCCACCGTCCCAACAGGAGCACGGATTTCTGCGGGAAAGTCGGGCAAAGTACAGACGTCATTCCCGAAGACTGCGGACACATTTGTAAATTGCGTGCCAGCCAGCTGCATTCCATCACCGCTATCCCCGGCGAAGCGTATGACGACGGTGTCGACGGATTCCTTGTGACGTTGCTCTGATGCTGACGGCGGATTAACGACGGACATTCACGGGCTCCGATTGCTTAAAGGAATGATGGCGGTGCTGAAGACCTGCTTGCTGCGTTGTTCTTGAAAATGGGTGATGACGTCTCCGAGTGTTTCGGGCACTGAACTGCCCTGACAACATTGCGCCAGGACTTTCCTCATAAGGAATCTGACAGGGATTCAATTCTGTGACAAGGAGAACTGCTGAAAAACCGGTTTTCACAGCGGATCAAGCCTCGTTAAATTCATAGGCAATGTCCATGCCAGACTCCTGATCAACCCCCTCCGGAGGAAGAATTAACGCTGATGACAGGACCTGTAATCACTCGTTTTGCACCAAGTCCTACTGGTTATTTACATTCGGGGCACGCTTTTTCTGCCCTGATTGCCTACCAGAATACACTGGATCATGGTGGAAAGTTCCTGCTCAGGCTGGAAGACATTGACTTCACTCGCTGCAGGGAGGAATTTGCGCAATCAATACTGATAGATCTTGAGTGGCTGGGTCTGGAATGGGCTGAGCCCGTGCGAATTCAATCGCAACACTTGTGTGAATATCGAGCGGTTGCTGAGAATCTGACGCAGCGCGGTCTGCTGTATCCATGCTTTTGTACGCGTCGGGACATCCAAAGAGAAATCGAATCCGCAGGTGCCGCGCCACAGGGACCTGAAGGCCCGTTGTACCCGGGAACGTGTCGGGGCTTAAGTGAAGACGAACGGCAGTTTCGCATTCATCGGGGAGATGAATACGCAATGCGTCTGGATCTGAATCGCGCGCTCGATTCTGTCACAAGTGTTCTCGAATGGCACGATCAGGTGTGCGGTGTGCAGGTCGCTGCCCCTGAGCGATTAGGCGATGTCGTGCTTGTTCGAAAAGATATCGGCTGCAGTTACCATCTTGCCGTGGTTCACGATGATGCTTTCCAGAACGTGAACCTCGTTACACGCGGCAAAGATCTTTTCGAAGCAACTCACCTGCATCGACTTCTGCAGCATCTGTTGGATTTGCCAACGCCAGTCTACCACCATCATCCGCTGCTGTGCGATGAACAGGGGCGAAGACTGGCAAAACGTGATCTGTCCGAGACCATTCGGTCCATCAGAGAAAAAGGGGTCACTTCCGAGGAATTCAAACGGCGACTTCAGGTCAACTAGCGACGCCATGCTGGGCGGGATGCGTTGATCTGGCCGGAAAACATTTCCTGTTTCAGGATGGAGTTCCGGGATCATGAATACGGACGTTGTCAGGCAAGACCAAGTCGTCCACGCTGGTACTTGCCGCTTTGGACACGTTCGACCCAGATGGAATTCTGGATGTACCATTGGATCGTGTGTTCGATGCCGGTGGCGAAGTCCTGTTGGGGAGTCCATCCGAGCTCATTTGAAATTTTTGAGGCATCAATGGCATAACGTTTGTCGTGGCCCGGGCGATCCTGCACATACGTGATCAATGACTCGCAAGGTTTATGTGACAGGTGCGGGCAGAGTCGATCGACTGTGCTGCAGATCGTCCTGACGATATCGATGTTTGTCTGCTCGTTGTTGCCGCCAATATTGTAGCATTCTCCGATACGTCCCCGGTCCAGCACAGACTCAATAGCTGCACAGTGATCTTCCACATACAGCCAGTCGCGGACATTCAGGCCGTCGCCGTAAACCGGCATTGGCTTCCCTTCAATCGCATTCAGGATCATCAATGGAATGAGTTTTTCCGGGAACTGGTATGGACCATAGTTGTTGCTGCAGTTGGTAATCAGCACGGGCAGCCCATAGGTATGCAGCCATGCACGAACGAAATGATCGGACGAGGCCTTGGATGCTGAATACGGGCTGTTGGGCGAGTACGGTGTTGTTTCTGTGAACAGCCCTGTGTCTCCCAGCGAACCATAAACTTCATCGGTAGAGACATGCAGAAAACGAAACTCCCGGGCTTCCCGTGAATCGAGTTGAGCAAAATAGCTTCTGACTTCTTCAAGCAGGCAACAGGTTCCAACAACGTTGGTCTGAACAAAATCCAGTGGACCGTCAATGGATCTGTCGACGTGGGACTCTGCTGCAAAGTTCACGATTGCAACCGGTTGGTGCGTCTTTAAAAGGCTTCGCACAAGTTCCCGGTCGCCAATATCGCCAACGACCAGTGTGTGTCGCGCAGAGTCTGTTTGAGGCAGGGAATCCGGGTTGCCAGCGTAGGTCAGTTTATCCAGATTGATAATGCGGACGCCACCGCGTGCGACAGCGCGTCGCACGAAACAGCTGCCAATAAATCCAGCCCCACCGGTCACCAGAATCGTCTTCATCATGTTACGGATACTTCAATCGTGGGCCGGAAGTTTAACGAGCTGACTGTTGGCGAGATCCACATAGATCGCTTCATTGATGGTACGGTTACGTCGCTGGTGTTGACCTTCTCCGCAAAAGCCGTTGGCGGCCCAGGCGACAGTGATCTCATTTTCCGGGTCACAGAATGCCATCGAACATTGCGCTCCCCCGTGCCCGAAGGTCTTTTCACTGGCGAAGCGACCGAATCCATATGGTACCGTATGAATTCCGTAACGATTCGAATTGACGATGACACCAAATCCAAAGTCAACGTTATGTTGAAGTGTGTGATCGAACAGACCGATTCGCTGGCGCTGAACCATCTGACTGATCGTGCCGGGTTCAACAAAGTGGCTTCCATCGGCCAGTCGTCCATGGTCGTGCAGCACTTCATAGAATCTGCACAGGTCGCTCACCGGACCCATCAATGAACCACCCGGCGAAGGCCGGGATCGATATTCAGGCGCGTTATACAGAGACTCTGTCAGTTCTCCACCAGTGCGTTCATAAATCGTTGCCAGCTGCCCGGTCCTCATCGCCATGGCTTCCGGCACCTCATCGCCCGTGATCGATCCACAGGTTGTATTCACCATCAGCAGCGGATCCAGCAATTCTGTTTGAAGGATCGCTGAAAACGATAGATCGGGGTGGGCCGATGTGCGACGGAGAATCTCTCCCAGCAGGAACCAGCTGGACTGTGGATGATAGGCTGCCGTGCCGGGCTCGAATTGAAATTGCGAGGAGAGCAGGGTTCGAATGGAATGATCCCAGTCTGCATGAGGCCATCCGGTTTCAACTGTCGGGATGCCGCCCGTATGAGTCAGCAGTTGCCGAATCGTCAGTGAACCCGGCATCGCAGAGGAAGATGATTGAGCGGCAGGGGGAATCAGGTCGCAGACCTGCGAGTCCAGACTGAAGACCGCCTGTTCGATTCGCTTGAGGATCAACAACGCCGTTAACGGTTTACCAGCAGAACGCCAAAGCATTACCGTGTCGCGCGTGGCAGGAATCTGTGGTGCAGCAAGACCATGAGCGTCGTTCAGAACATTCTGACCCCGCACGTTGACGCAGATCTGGAGGGCCGTGTGGAGTCGCCGATCGATACCATGTTGAATGGCTGCGAGCGTTTCAGGAAAATTATCGAAACTGCCGGTCATTGTTGATTATCTGTTCAACGCTCCATTGGTATTCAATCTCAGATTATTCGACGGGCAAACCGCGTTCATCGCGAATGCGGCGGACCTGCCTAAGGACATCTTCGATAATTGAAGCATTCTTCAGGACTGCGATAAATTCCAGTCCGTTGACCAGCAGGTTCGCCAGAGCGGTGGAAACGGCCACAAAAAAGTGAATCGCAGCATCGGATTTGCCAAGACTAACGGGCGTCGCAGGATCTGCGACAGCGCCAAAAGCTCCGGTGGCGATCAGCAGCAACAGAACCACGACGATTCCGGGAAGTACGCCATATTTGACCTTCTGGTTGCTGTTGTACCATGCAGCGTCCAGGCCATAGGCGTTACTGGTTTCTTCAATCCATCGTCCAGTCCCCATGAAGTAAGTAAACAGGATTGCGTGGACCAGCGTCGCGAACGTCAATGCGCCCAGACCAATCAGCATATGCGTGCTGATTCGAGCATTGTAGGCCGGATCCAGCTGAAACTGCGGATCTGTGGCGGGAAGGGTGATTCCCGCCCGGATTGATAAACCAAACAACACGGCTGTCCAGAGGCAGATATTTCCCAGGATCGCCAGCGTCAAAAAAATGCGTTTCACGAATGCCTACTTTTCCAGATTCATATTCGTTGTTTGTACAACCGTCTGATTAACAACCTGACCAGCCTGACTGATGCGCAGTTCCAGGGTCAGATTCAGGTCTGACTGAATGATGCGACCCTGAACAGAATCGAAGAGAACCTGACCCTTGCCTTCTGATTTCATGACCTCAATCTGGGCCGGAGAATTCTCTTTCGGGGAGAATGAAACCGTTGGGACAACAGAAATTCTGGCCAGTCCGGTCTTTGGGTCTTTGCCTTCGTAAGTCAGCTTTGCGTCAATTTTCATTGACCCCAGCGGCATGTCCATTGAGTGTGAACTATCCCAGGATTCTCCCGCTTTGATTGTCTTTTCCGGCAAAGTCACGGTGGTCTTCTGCATTGTTTGACGCAGCGTGTCTTCGGTGAACAGCGGATTGGGGCCCAGTCCGGATGTAATGGATTCCAGCAAACCTTTGGGCACTTCCACGTTCTTGATTTCGCCGCTTGGGCGCATGGTGACCACGAATTCTGCATCGATGATCTTACGGAAAACGTCAGCCATAATTCGAGCGGTCGGGCTGTCGGGGACCTGCGTGCTGGAAGTGTCGAATTCGACCGCGACCGCCCCGGCATTCATCTTCATCTGAATGCGCCTCATCGACTGTTTGACGGTGGCATCACCGGTTGAACCGACATCGACGACGTCCCATCCCATATCCATAGTCTGCTGCATCAGGCTGCTTTGCTTGTTGCCTGCAATGGTCATTTCCTGCTGGATCGATTGTCGGACAATGTACTTCAGGGATTCGCCGGTCTTCAGCTTCCACCTCAGGTCTTCCTGACCCTGAACGAGATTTGCTGTGAAGAGAGCTGCAATCAGTGACGCTGAAACAACAAATGAGCGAATCAACATTTCAGGGATTCTCCTGGAAGACTTCGTAAAGCCTGTGAGTAGAGTGACATTACGGACCGAGCGCCGATTCTCGCGCTCAGCTTGCCATCACATGCCGGGCAGCATAACAAATCTGAAGGCACAGGCCGAAGCAAGTTTTATAAATCGTGAGGAAAGAGAATGGAGTGAGATGCTGTCCGAATCCCAACGCCATCCCTGGCGATGTTCGCACGCTTCCGCTTACTGGCCTGCTTTTCGGACTCCAACAGTCAACAGCAGATTGGCCCAAAGTGCCTGGTCGCCGGTTTGAATCGTTAATACATGGTCACGCGAGTCAACTGCATCGTAGAAGTCCCACCGGGATATGGGCTCCAGCGTGATGTCCAGTTCTGCAGAACTCAGGATTGAGCGATATTCATTCCAGACTGGAGGATCACTGGGCAGCTTGTAGGGATCGTCGTCGGGCATGCCCATGGTGTTGACGGCTTCAACGGGTACAGCCGTCAGCAGGACTTTCAGGACCTGAGCAACGGTGACAAGTCCGGGGGCGAGGTTCAGGCTCACCAGTTCAGCTTTGGGGCCGATCGCAGATGAAGCCGGGTAGTTACCGTCTGCAATCAGAATCTTCGAACTGTGGCCAGCGCGCGCGACCACTTCAGAAATCTTTGGATGAATCAATTCTGAATAGAGCATTGATCAGTGTCCGTATTTGTTGTCTGTGGAGAGGTGATTCTGTAACTGTTTGTTGGCCAGGAGAGACCCGGTTGAGGTCTTGCCGGAGTCGTCATTCTGCATCGCAGGCCGGAACCAAGGAAGACTCCCGGGGCACAATGTCTGAGCAGGACTATCGCATAAATACTCGTCGAAATGTTTCGATCGTTCGGGCAGCTGCCGTGGAGGAATCCGGGACTGGAAACGCTTCGGCAGAAGCGTAGCCATTGTAGTCTATTGCAGCCAGTGCATCGGCAATCGGTTCGTAAGCGATATGGCCACGGCCTGCTGCCTGGCGGTTTGAGTCGACAAAGTGGACGTGGCCAATAAAATGCCCCGCGTCTCGGATCGCCTCTTCCAGGCTGGATTCTTCAATATTCATATGGAAGAGATCCGCCAGCAATCGAACGTTGCTTGTTGCGAGTGGTTTCAGAAGTTCGACTCCCTGCTCCATAGTGACAGCCAGATTTGTCTCGTAACGATTGAGCGGTTCGTAAATCAACGGGACTCCACGAGCCCCTGCGTGTTCGCCCAGATCGTTCAATGCCTCCTGCAGTCTGGCAATGGCCGTGGGTTTATCTGTTTGCTGGTCCCATTTTCCCTGCATGGATCCAATGATTGCCGGCGCGCCGAACTCAGAACCTGCATCGATGATATTCCGAATAAATTCTCGTGCGGCAATTCGTCGGGATTCATCAGCGTCGCACAAATGCAAACCATGCACCACCATACCTGCGCCCGTACCAACAGCGGCGAGGCTCAACTGATGCGTCTTCAGCAAATCCTGAAGAGGCAGGGCGCGAATTGCATCGGCAGAAGGTGCAAAGAGTTCGACAGCATCGAAACCAAGTCGCTCTGCGTCGGAGCACGCTGCTGCGACATCATCGTGGTAAACAAAAGGACCCTTGCGAGCTTGTTCAACGATGCTGACAGTAACGGCAGAACGAATCATGACGGGCCTTCAGGTAAAGAGCAGAGAATTGTGGGGCGGTATTGTCGGCATTTGTGGTGATCGATTCAAACCGACATTCGATGCGAAACCGGACTTCCGGTTTCTGGAGACTTTCTTGACGGCAACAGGTCTTCAGGCATTGTTCGATATAGTTCTTGCTCTGGAATCTTCAGCTTTCACACGTTTTCTTCCTGATCACAGCCACATCGGATCGCAGGAGTTCCAGCGTCCCATTCAGTTTGCCAGCCAGCCACTCGAAAGTCCTGTCGGCGTAAAAAGCGACGTGTGTCGGGTCGATCGTGTAGAACCAGTCTGAGAATCGATCGCACGCCTCTTTTGGGATTCGTTTGGTCATGATTCCCATGACGCCACCCGGGCGGACGCAATTCCAGAGTTGCTGGATTTCCCGCCATGGGTGATGAAGGTGTTCGAGAACTTCCGTTGATGTCACGAAATCAAATTTCCGTTGCAGGACGTGCGGATGATTCGCATAGAACGGGTCGAACACGTCCATCGTATTCCCACGTTCTCGAAACATCGTGGCCAGGGCGGGTCCGGGTCCGCAGCCGAAGTCCAGGCCACAGGCATCAGGGGCTGTTCGTTCTGCAATTGGCTGAAACAATCGATTCAGGAATCCACGGTATCCCGGGTCGAAAATGTCGTTTTCGTGGAGTTCATAAATCCTGAATTCTTCGTCCGCCGAAAGAAAAAAACGCTTCGGAACATGGACCAAACCACAATGTTCACACCGATAGAATTCTCTCGATGTGTTGCGGTCAATCAGAATGGTGTCACCTGCCAGACACAAAGGGCACGGTTCGTCCGACTCAGCGTCAGACGCGTCTTTATCGTTCATTGATGGTAGTTCCGGAACGGCTTGCAAATCCCGGCCAGTTCGAGATTGAAGACCGGATGGCCGTGGCAGGGAAGGGTGTTTCACCGGTTGTTGAGCACGCCCGACAAAAACCCGGGGAACGGCGGCTCTTTTAGCGGAATTCGTGAAAATACCCCAGTGCTTTCGGAGCTTTCTGGTTCCACGGACATGTTTTGGCGTGACCTGCGGCAACAATCGATTCAACGAGACAGGTCACCTGAATTGACACTTCGTCTTGTAGTTGACCCCAATCATATCCAAACTGACAGGAGATTCGATGTTTGAACATGGCGCTTAGCGTGGAGTAATGCGGATGCGAATCCTCTGGATTGGGATTCTGTTAAGCTGGCATACAACGCATCTGTGTGCAGTTGCTGATGAGTCGGCATTGCTACCTCATATTAAGCCAGACTCCGTCAACGATTTGACATCGCTCGAAAATGCCGAACGAACCAGGCACAAACGTTTGACGGCTTATCTTTCTGCATGGCGCAGCTGGTTGGCAAGAAAATGTCAATTGTCAGCAGACCAGCTTATCGCGGTCGAAAGTCTTTGTGAAGAAGCGGTGGAGTCGTCGCAGGAAACCTGGCGTCAAGCGGGGCTTGAAGGAACTGCTTCGCGACTGCCCGATTTTGCACCATTGGAACTGTCGAGAACCCCCGGCTCAGCAGAGCTGACGAATCGAACGTCGTTTCAGGTTCGGATTCGAAAGCTTCTGACAGTGCATCAGCTGGAGATTTACTCGAACGCATTGTCCGTACGCAATTTGCGATTGATGAATGCAGATCGATCGCACGTCATTGCTGAAGTGGATGAACAACTGCATCTGTCCGTAGAACAGCAGATGCGGCTGGAAAACGAACTCCGGGCTCTCATTCGCAATTCGAACACAAGTCTGTTTGGATTCGAGACCGCGGGAAGTCCGCTGGATTATCTTTCTCCAAAAGTTGTGGCGTGGCGCATCGGCGAGCTGGATCTGACACCCGAACAGCGATTGACGATGGAATCCTTTTTTCCCGAGATGCAGCGCCGTCAGGCGAACGTCCCGCGTTTCGTCGTTAGTCTGACCAACTGGGAAGAGGACCTGCGATTGCTTTCGCAAAAGTATCTGGATTCTCTGAAGAAGGAGATGGAAGAGCGCGTCGTGGAATACAGCCGGCTCTGGCAACTGGATCCACGGCAGGTCGAGCATTTACAGTTAGCGGCATCGGGGGCTGTGACGAGAGTTGTCTCTGACTGGCGGGCGGAAACCATGGAGCGATTTCTGTCACGGGCAGACCAGATCCGGAAAATGGCGGACGAACGGGCGGAGCTGCAGGAACGGGTTCGAGCGGATCAGCAGCTGCGGCAATTACAGGGCCTCGATATCCAGGCTCGCGGAGTGAATAATGGATTGTCCATCGGCGGCGAAGCTGTCGATTTGACGCGTGTCCAGAATCATCCCCTCTGGCGTCGCGCTATATCGCAGGTCCGTAAAGAAGTTGAGTTTCAGGGCCTGTCACGGACAGCGTGGGGAAGAGAAGCCTGCATCGACTTCGTTCAGACGGCCCTCGAAAGGGAACTGTGGTTGCATGAAGACCAGATCGAGCCACTGCGTCAGCAGATTCGGGAAATCATGCCATCGGACATTGATCGGTACCAGCAGCCCGGTCGTGAGTTGGCATACATTTCAATTGTGATGAAGCGAGTCTCGCCGGATAAACTCGCCCTGATCCTGAACGAATCACAAATTGTTGCCTGGAAGGAACTGGCCCGACAGTTTGACTACTCAGACAATTCTGTTCAGATTTCCCTCCGGGACGGGTCAAAGTTTGTGCTTGAATACCTCTGGTAGGTCGAACGCCTGATGAGAAGCGTCAAGCCGATGAGCTCAGGGCACGTCTTCCGCTTGAGTGATTCGCAGACGAATTGTCTGTCGGGAGCGGAGCTTGCTGAGTTCAACGTACGGAACCGGATTCTGCAGTCGAAAAATTTACACGAAACTGGAATTGGCTTTACATGTCTGTAAGTGCAGAAACGCAGCCCGAGCTGCAACAGGACGACGTTCGCGCGATAGATGAGCTGCGAGAGGTTTATCAGAAGTTGTGTCGCGAATTGTCTCGCGTCATTGTCGGACAGGAAACGGTTGTCGAACAGCTTGCCATTTGTTTGTTTGCCCGCGGGCATTCATTGCTGATGGGTGTCCCGGGCCTTGCAAAGACACTGCTGGTGAGCCGCCTTGCTGAAACCATGTCGCTGAGTTTCAGTCGAATCCAGTTCACGCCGGATTTGATGCCCATGGACATTACGGGCACGGATATTCTTCAGGAAACCCACGACGGTCGCCGGGAGTTCGAATTTGTCAAAGGGCCCGTTTTTGCCAACATTGTGCTTGCGGATGAAATCAACCGAGCTCCCTCGAAGACTCAGGCGGCCATGCTGGAAGCCATGCAGGAACACCGGGTCACTGTTGTCGGAAGGCCGTATCCACTTGAACCGCCATTCTTTGTACTTGCGACACAGAATCCTGTTGAGCAGGAAGGAACCTATCCACTTCCTGAAGCTCAGCTGGACCGGTTCATGTTTCTTATCACGGTGGACTATCCCTCTCGAGATGAAGAGATTCAGATCGCCAGGACAACAACCGGAGGCTCCATCCCTCCATTGGAGCACGTGTTGAATGCCGAATCGGTGCAGCGATTCCAGAGCCTGGTGCGACGGATTCCAGTACCGCAGCACATCTACGAATTTGCGGTCGATCTGGTCCGCCGGACTCGACCCAATACGCCCGATGCTCCGGCATGGCTGAAGCCGCTCGTTGCATGGGGGGCTGGTCCCCGAGCTGTTCAGTACCTGATTCTCGGGGCAAAATCCCGGGCCGCACTGACGGGCAGCTACATGGCAAGGCTGGAAGATGTGCTGGCCGTTGCAGAACCGGTGCTGACGCATCGCGTACTGACCACGTTTAGCGCAGAATCAGAAGGAATTCGCGCGGGGGATGTCGTGCAGCGGCTTGTGAAGGAACTCAATGCCGAGCGATCATGAATCCATGACCGAATCCGTAACGCATTCTATGCGCGTTCTGTCGATCATTCCGCCGATGACGCAATTGAACACGCCTTATCCTTCCACGGCTTACCTGACAGGTTTTCTTCGGTCGCGCGGCGTGAACGCTGTTCAGGAGGATCTGGCATTAAGTCTGGTGTTGCGGTTGCTGTCAAGAACTGGTGTCACCGCAATTTACGATCAGATTCGCAGCAGAAAACTTCGCAGGCCGACTCGATCAGTTCGCAGTTTCTGCGACCAGTTCGAATTGTACCAGTCGACCATTGATCAGCTAATTGCGTTTCTGCAGGGGCGTGATTCCACGCTGGCTCATCGTATCACATCACGTCGATATCTGCCGGAAGGTCCTCGTTTTGCGACACTGGATCAGCACCGGGATGCCGATGCTCCCGATGACGATGAATTGAACTGGGCTTTCGGCGCTCTGGGGACGCATGATCGCGCCAGGCACCTGGCGACCCTGTACCTGAGTGATCTGGCCGACGTCATTCGTGATGCCATCGATCCACGATTCGAGTTTGTGCGGTATGCCGAATCGCTTGCTGCAAGCCAACCAACATTTGATCCTTTGTCCGAAGCGCTGGCCGCCCCGCATAATCTGGTGGATCGGTATCTGCACGAATTGACGCAGGCGGCTGTCCAGCGACATCAACCCCAACTGGTACTTCTGTCGGTTCCCTTTCCAGGTTGTGTTTATGCTGCGTTCCGAATCGCGCAGACGCTGCGTGCATTACATCCGGAGATAAAAACAGTTCTCGGTGGGGGATTCGTTAATACCGAACTTCGCGAATTATCCGATGTTCGAGTGTTTGATTTCTTCCACTATGTTTGTCTGGATGACGGCGAACGTCCACTCCTGGCATTGATCGAACATTTGAACGGTATGCGTTCGGAGGAGAATTTGGTTCGTACGTTCGTACGTCATTCGTCCGCCGATCAGGCGAAGGAATCAAGTCAGGTTGTGCGGTACATCAATGCCATTGAGCCTGATGTGCCCTTCGCCGAAACCGGCACACCAACCTGGGATGGTCTGCCGATTCGTGATTACCTTTCAACGCTGGACATGCTGAACCCAATGCATCGACTTTGGTCCGATGGTCGATGGAACAAACTGACAGTAGCACATGGATGTTACTGGAAGAAATGCAGCTTCTGCGATGTGACACTGGACTATATTGGTCGTTACGACGATGTTGCGGCGGCAACACTGGTCGACCGTATCGAAGCGGTCATTGAAGAAACCGGGCAAACGGGTTTTCATTTCGTCGACGAAGCGGCACCACCAAAATCGTTGCGCGCGATGGCCGAGGAACTGCTTCGGCGGAGGGTTACAATTTCCTGGTGGGGAAATATTCGTTTCGAGAAATCGTTCACACCGGAATTATGTGAGCTACTGGCCGAAAGCGGTTGCATTGCCATTTCGGGGGGGCTTGAAGTTGCTTCCGATCGCCTGCTGAAGCTGATGAAAAAAGGCGTGACCGTCGAACAGGTCGCACGAGTGACGCATGCTTTCACTGACGCTGGCATTCTTGTGCATGCGTATCTGATGTATGGCTTTCCGACTCAGACTGTTCAGGAAACTGTGGATTCCCTGGAATACGTTCGCCAGTTGTTTGAAGAAGGGTGTATTCAGTCCGGATTCTTTCATCGGTTCACCTGCACCGTCCATTCACCGGTTGGCAAATGTCCCGATGAATATGGTGTGAAGTTGATATCGTTGCCGGAGACCACGTTTGCGAGAAATGATATCGGTTTCGTGGACCCAGTTGGTGCTGACCACGACGCAATGGGCAAGTCGCTCACGAAGGCCATCTACAACTTCATGCACGGCGTTTGCCTCGATGCCGATGTTCGCAGCTGGTTCGATCAATCCGTCCCTCGCACCACGGTGCCGCGGGACTTTATTGCCAGTGCATTAAGACGAAAATAGGCAGCCCTCCGGCGGCGACAGCAGAACTGCGCCTTCCGGAGCGCCTTTCCTTCGCTTTGCGGCTAACTGTCCGTTGTAAAACCGGGACCGGCACGCAGGACGACTGGAAACCATCGTGTTTTGAGGTCTCCTGCCCGAGCCAGTCCCGTTTTTCAACAGGGCTGTTAAGTGAACAGGCGGCGAAGTTGGTTGTCGGTTAACTGCTCGCAGACCTGACTATTCCAATTCGAATGTGTAGGTGTTCTTTGATTCGTCTTCGGATACTGTTGCCTTCAAGTCAGAAGTCTTGGGGTCGCCGTATTTTTTGGGGATGACTTCGTCGGCCTTTGATTTTTCCGGGGACGCAAACATGTCCGGAACCTCATCGGGCACATGCACCAGGGCGACGTTGTACGTTCCGGCTTTTGCACCACTGGCTGAATTTGTGGCGAGAACAAACTTGCCTTCAGAATCGGTGGTTCCTTCGGCCGCCAGTCCGGCGCCACCTTCCGGAATGAACGCGACCGAGATACTGGGCACAGGAGCCCCTTTGTATTTCACCACACCGGAAGCACTGTAAAGGGTCGGAGCGTCGCTCGCTCCGCCACCGCACCCGACAATCGATGTTAATATAGTGAGCAGGGTTGTCGTTGTGATTGACTTGCGACTAAACATGACGTGCGCACTTCTTTAGAGAGTGGGTCGGAGAAATTGTGAAGCTGAAAACCAGGAGACGCCTGCGTCTCCTGGTTTTAATCTGAGGATGGGTGTATGAATCAAGAATCTCTGGTAACGCGAGCAATAACTGACGCGAGTGGCGGAAATTCGATTCTTCTATACGGGCTGATGTCTGACCTGGTGATCAAAGGTCACCGGGAATTTCGCCGCCGCTGATGGTGCCGTAAGCTCGATAGACACCCAGATCTACATTTTCGCTGACGAATCTGGCACTGCCGTCCAGCATCGCGAAGTGACCACCACCGACGTGTCGGCTGTTAAAGCCGTAATTGTTCGGCCAGTTATTGATGGCCGGTGTCCCGGGTAGTTTCACGAAATAGTTGAGAGTGATGGCAGCCGTGGCGGTGACTGCATTGGGGTTATACCACCAGTTCCATTGCGAATAGCCAGCGAGCGCTTCGCCAGCGGCGAATGTGTTGCTTGTTCCATCGGTTACGTCCCGTACCCGGGTTGGTCCGTTGTTGCCGAGCTGGTTCGAGCACAGGTACCCATTTCCGAAGTTGAGGCCATCGCCGTTGTTGGCGTTTCTGCCGCTGGTGGAAACAACTGGATTCCATGTGGCAAGACCTGCCTGCCAGTTGCTGCCGGCACAGGCTTTGTAGTTGGTCACCGCGAAGGAATCGCCCGCCACGTGCCAGTCCGATCGTCGGTCCAGTAAACCGTTGTTATTGGTGTTGTCCGAAGGGCAGAGATAGGCACGAATGACTGTTTTTGCAATTTGCTGATTGTTGGTGTTGTTCTGGAACTTACTGATCCATGTGCCACCTGTACCGTTGAAGTCAATCTGGTTGTAAAGATTGGCCTGTTCGATGTAGGGAAGGATATGCATCATCCAGCTTTGTCCGGAGTTTGTAATCTGGTTACCGCCGGCCCCTGTGTTCGCTGGCAGTGAGCTGTTGCCAGGAAAGTTGCGCAGAGCACCATTCGTTGGGAACGTGTTGAACGTGTCGTGATAATTGTAAATGGCCAGTGCAATCTGCTTCATGTTGTTCTTGCACTGGGTTCGGCGGGCAGCCTCGCGAGCTTGTTGAACGGCTGGCAGGAGCAGGGCGATCAGGATTGCGATGATTGCAATCACGACCAAAAGTTCGATCAGTGTAAAGCCATCTCTTCGGGTGCATCGTCTCATCGGAACAACTCCTGGGATTGAGCAGCTAAGGAAAGCCCTGGCGGGGCGGAAATCACGCTACGTAGAAAGGAGGTTGCATTATTACGGCAAAGCGTCTTCACTTTATCTTCACAATTCTCCCGACGCAATTCAGGGATGGTCGCACTGCGGGGGATTTGAAAACTTGTCTAAAGGGCCGAAAGTGTGCGGAATTCCCGGATCGGTCGCGAAAACGGGGGAGCGATTGGCGCTTGTGAGATGCGCTGCGCATGGCTGACGATCTGGCAATTGCGTGCGCCGATGCGTCATCGTTTTTTGGTGGGACAGCGGTGAAAAGAGGTTTCAGTCGCTGGTCAACAGCAGCAATCGCAATCCATTCAGGCAAACCAGAACAGTACTTCCTTCATGGCCAACCACACCAACGGGAAGCGGCAGGTTAAAGCCCAGTGCCGCCGCGATCAGAAGCACGATGACCAGCCCGGCAAACGTCAGGTTCTGTCGAAGAACTCGTTGTGACTTGCGGGCCAGCGTCTGCAGAAGTGCGATGTTTTCAAGCTTGTCACCCATCAGAACAATGTCTGCTGTTTCCATCGCAATGTCGGTCCCGGCTGCTCCCATGGCAACGCCAAGGTCAGAGGCGGCGAGCGCCGGGGCATCGTTGACTCCGTCGCCGATCATCATCACGCGACCTTGTTGTTTGAGTTCGCGAATGGCGTTGACTTTGTCTTCCGGAAGCAGGTCGGCCCTTACGTCGTCCACCCCGGCTTCTTCTCCGATGGCTTCGGCGACTGGCAATTGATCTCCCGTTAACATGACGACGCGTTTGACGCCAACGCGATGCAGATCCTCCACCAGTTTCCGTGCTTCCGGTCGCAATGTGTCGGCCATGACCAGAACCGCTTTCGCCACAACCCGATCCTGTTCTGCAACGCCCAGCCAGACGCAGGTCTTTCCGCGCGCTTGCAGGGGCGACGAGGACGAAAACAATTCGGCCATTCCATCGGCTTCTGCTTCGCGAAACATTCGCTCGCTGCCCACGATGTAACGCGTCCCGGCGATAACGGCTTCGGCTCCCTTACCGGTGGTAGACTGGAATTCGGATGCGGGCACCAGTTCGATTGCATGTTCGTTTGCACTTCGAACAATGGCTGTGGCGAGTGGATGTTCGGAACGTGCTTCGAGCGATGCTGCTGCGGCCAGCAGGTGACGAACATCTTCTGACAGGGGCGCTCCCGATTCTTCAGACATCATCACGTGTACGCCCGTCGCGGTGACCATGTCAGTAAGTGCAGGGCGACCTACGGTCAGCGTTCCTGTCTTATCGATGGCAACGATGTCAATCTGTGCGGCACGTTCCAGATGGGATCCACCTTTAATCAGAATGCCTCTTCGAGCGGCGCCGCCGATAGCAGACAAAACTGTCGCGGGAGTGCTGATGACCAAAGCACATGGGGACGCAACCACCATGATTGTCATCGCGCGGTAAAATGCTTCGGAGAAAGGCTGCTTCCAAAGGAGCCAGGGGACTGCAAAGACCAGGACAGTGAAGGCAATGACGCCGGTGGCATAGTACTGTTCCGCCTGTTCGAGAAACTGCTGAGTACCTGATTTTTCGGCCTGAGCTTCCGCGACAAGTTTGACCATACGGGAGAGAGTAGAATCTTCGGCTCGACGGTTGACGCGGATTTCGAGACCACCACTCTGATTGAGCGTACCTGCAAAAAGGGTATCGCCGGAAGACTTGCTGACCGGCATGGATTCGCCGGTCAGCGACGATTCATCGACACTGCTGTTGCCTTCACTGACGACTCCGTCCACCGGAATATATTCCCCTGGTCGCACGATGACGATGTCGTCAATCTGCAGGTCTTCAACAGAAACTACTTCATTGCCGGATTCACTTTTCCGCAGCGCGGTTTCCGGACGCAGGGTCAGCAATGCTTCGATGGCGCGTTGAGTGCGTTCCATCGCGTAACGTTGCAGTACGTTCGAAAAAGCAAACAGAAACAGGAGCAGGGCACCTTCGAACGGAGCCCCCACAATGGCGGCTCCGATGGCGGCCAGCACCATCAGCACATCGACATCCAGAACACGTTCGCGCAGGGAGGCCAAAGCGGACCGGACACCCTGTTGCCCGTTAAAAATATATGCAACGCAATAGAGGATCCACGTCGCCGTGGTCATCCCGATTCGATAATCAACGGTCGCTGCCGTGACGAGCGCGATGAAGCCAATTGCGCAGGAGACTTCTTCGTTCAGTTGACCTGAGCGAAGTTTGTCCACAAAGCCTGCACGAGCCCCGGATCGGAATGAGGATTCGAACGACTTAACGTTCGCTCCCGTCTGTTTGATTCCTTCGATTACCCGATCATTTGTTGTCTGTTGAGCGTCAAAGGTCAACGTCAGAACTCGCCCCAGATAGGTAGCGACGGCTCTGCGGACGCCCGGAATCTGCTGCACTCGTCCCCCCAGTCGATTCGCACTGGCTTCGCTGCCTGCACCTTCCAGCCGGAGTGTGAGTTTGTGGATAGCCGAAGTGACCTCGCCCATGTGTTCGTTGACAAGGTAGCGAACGTCATCTTCTGAAAGCCTGGCAGGGTCATAGGCGATCTGCAGGCCCTCCGCATTTGGCGTCGGCTGAATATCGACGATCCCCCGATGATCCTGCAGGGAATGGTCGCTTTGCAGGGAGGGTGGATGCAGCGGATCTTTTTCTTTTGACGTCATTCAGTTGGCTCAGTTAAGCGACACTTGAAACGAACAGGATCTGAACTGTATGCCCCGGCAACTTCGCTTGCCACCTTGGCCCGTCCGGTCCGGTTGACTGGTGCCCGGCGGAATATGGCATGGTGTTTCTCGCCTGATGGTTCAGGATCAGGGAAAACTGCCGTTGAAAATGCGGAATGAGTCCCGCAACGTGGTTTCGTGTTGCAGACCGCGTGAATGTCTTGTGCATCGCCCCCGGCGATTGCCGGCATTCCGGGGTTACTTCAGACGCTGTTGCGGTGACCCCAGCTGCGTTCGAGACGTTCCGTCAGTTTCTCCGGATATCAACACTGGCACTATGGGCTGTCAGGCCTTCTTTGTCTGCGATTAGTCGGACCCGATCGGCATCGGCCTCCAGGGCGGCCTTATCGTACTGAATTACCGAGCTGCGTTTCAGAAAGTCTGTAGCCGCAAGGCCGTTGGCGAAGCGAGCCGTTCCTCCAGTGGGCAGGACGTGGGATGGACCGGCGATGTAGTCACCCAGAGCAACCGGAGTGTAATGGCCCATAAAAATGGCCCCGGCATTCTGGATCTGGCCGAGCATTCGTTCGGCGTCGTCCATGGAAATGTGCAGGTGCTCGGGAGCGAGTAAGTCTGTCAATTCTGCTGCTTCGTGTTCACTGCGGGCCAGAATCAGCGCGCCGTATTCTTCGAGGCTCTGGCGAGCAAGATCACCGCGGGGCAGCAGGGCGAGCTGACGTTCGAGTGCGGTTTGGACCTGCTGGATGAGAGGTTCGTGCCAGGTAATCAGGACACCGGACCCGGGGCTGTGTTCGGCCTGGGAGATCAAATCGGCTGCGATAAATTCCGGGTTGGCTGTTTCATCCGCCAAAACGATGACTTCGCTTGGTCCGGCGATGCTGTCAATGTCGACATCACCAAAAACGTGCTGCTTCGCGAGGGCCACAAACAGGTTGCCGGGGCCGACAATCTTGTCGACGCGGTTCAGACCTGCAACGCCATACGCCATGGCTGCAACAGCCTGCGCGCCTCCCACGCGGTAGATTTCCGTCACTCCGATTGTATGACACGTTGCCAGCATATCGATGTTGTAGCCACCAAAGTCTGTGGGCGGCACCACGATGGCAATCTCTTTCACTCCCGCCGTCATTGCAGGCACCGCGGTCATCAGCACGGTGGACGGATATGCGGCGGCTCCCCCCGGGACACAAATGCCCACTCGCTTCATGGGAAGGTGTCGCTGGCGCAGTTCAACAGTGCCGTTGCCGGTCGTGCGGATAACATGTGCATCCTGCGGAAGAACGGCCTGCTGAAATTCCGTGATATTGTCCCGGATATGGCGGACGGTTTCGATGAATGCAGGATCAGCCTTTCTGGCAGCATCTTCGAGTTCCTCCGGGGTGACTCGGATGGTTTCTGCCGTCAGTTGTTTGCGATCGAGCTTCTCTGTGTACCTGAGTAAAGCGTCAATCCCGTCCGTTCGTACGTCTTCGCAAATGCGTTTGACAACTTCACGGGGACTCAGCGCTTCGCCGAAAAGCTGGATGGTTCGTTGTCTGCCGGCTTCGGAAACAACGTCACCTCGAGGGCTGAGCTTCTCGCGCAGCTGATGAAACATTGCTGTCGCGTCGCCATTGCGACAGTCGATTGTGTTGATTTGAATCGGTGACATAATCGGTCGTGGGAAAAGTATGTTCAGAGAATGCAGGATTTTTGGCAGTCTACTTTCCTATTTGAACGGATTCTGGCGATGCTCACCACGATTCCGAGTCATTGAATGCGTGTGTCGTCAGAATTAAAGTGTCGACGCCAGAATTGAGATTCCCGGGAGTTTGATTTGTGGCAATCATACTATCCGTCATTGACCTGTGAATTTAATCGCCGGGATCCACGACCCGGCAGAAAGTATCCCTGTGAATCCTGAGGCGACAAAGCCCATCGACCTGCGAAGTGACACGGTGACGAAGCCGTCGGCGGCTATGCGATGGGCCATGCTGACTGCCGAAGTCGGCGATGATATGCTCGGAGAAGATCCGACGGTCAATCAGCTGGAGGCCAGGATTGCGGAAATGTGTGGCAAGCAGGCGGCCGTTTTCGTTTGCTCCGGGACTCAGGCAAATCAGGTGGCTGTTCGAGTTCATTGTCGGCCAGGCGACGAATTGTTGATCAACGAAACGGGGCACATCGCCAATTTTGAAGCGGGTGGCGCGGCGGCCTTAAGTGGTGTAACGGTGAGGACGATCCAGGCAGAGCAGGGTCGGCTGGACGTCGACCAACTCAAGGGGCGTATCCGTTCGAATGATCAGCATTACGGCCGAACGAAGCTTGTCTGCCTCGAAAATACGACGAATCTGGGCGGTGGTGTATCGTATTCCCTGCCGCACCTGCGCCGCGTTTCGGAATGGGCGCGATCTCATGGTCTCCGCCTGCACCTGGATGGGGCTCGTGTTTTTAACGCGGTTGTTTCACAGGGATACGCTCTGGCTGACGTATGCGAATGCTTTGATACCATTTCCATCTGCTTTTCCAAGGGACTTGGCTGCCCGATGGGATCCGTCGTCGTTGGAAGTCATGACGATATTTTTGAATCGAGACGCGTACGGAAACTGTTCGGTGGTGCGATGCGGCAGGCTGGTTTCGCTGCTGCTGCGGCCCTTTACGCGCTGGATCACAATATTCATCGGCTGACTGACGATCATGAAAATGCGAAAACTCTCGGGCACCTCCTTCAGCAGATTCCGGGAATGACGGTCGAAACGGAAACCCTGGAAACGAATCTCGTTTACTTTTCCGTAGATCCTTCCTTCGGTTCGGCTGTGCAGATGGTCGCTGCCCTGCAGAAAGCCGGCGTACTATTGTTTCCGATGGGGGGGCAGAGGATGAGAGCCGTCACACATCTGAATGTTTCTGCCGAAGATATGCATCGCACTGCAGACATCTTGCGCCAGTGTCTTGCTGACGGAATCAGCGACCAGCCCTTAACGACGTCCGGGCCCTACGAAAAATGAGTGACACTTCCCCATTGATTGATCCGGTGTCAGCGAGTACTGATGCCATCAGCGAAATCGCCAATCGTCTTGTTGACAGGCTGGCAGGCTACGGTCCCGTTGCCGTCGCGTTTTCGGGGGGTGTGGACAGCGCAGTTGTCGCAAAGGCGGCTGTTCTGGCTTTGGGAGATCGATGTGTCGCGGTAACAGCCGTCAGTCCCAGTCTTGCCGAATCGGATCGCAAATTGGCTGTTCAGACAGCAAGAGAACTGAGCATCAGGCATGTCGAATTCAGTACCAATGAATTCGATCGCGTGGAGTATCGGGCGAACGCTGGCAATCGCTGCTTCTACTGCAAAGACACTTTGTACTCGCTGACGGCGGCCCGTTTGCAGCAATTACAAGTGGGCGGTATCGTCAATGGGGCCAATGTTGACGACCTTGGTGATCATCGTCCGGGCATGATGGCCGCACGTGAACACCATGTGCGAAGCCCACTGATTGAAGAGGGGATTGATAAAGCCACGGTTCGTGCTCTGGCCCGATACTGGCAATTGGATGTTGCAGAAAAACCTGCGTCGCCGTGTCTGGCCAGTCGGATTGCTTACGGTGTCGAGGTCACTGCTGAACGAGTGGCGCGTGTTGAAAAGGCCGAAGCATTTCTGCGTGATTTGGTTGGCAACGTGGAATTGCGAGTTCGATGTGAGCCCAACGAGATAGCTCGCATCGAAATTCCTCTCGACCAGCTTCATCGACTGACGACACCTGATTGTCGGGGTCAAGTCACCACCTGTCTGCGATCGCTGGGCTTTCGCGCGGTGACTCTGGATCTGGACGGATTTCGTTCGGGGAATCTGAATGACGCGCTGCCTCTGGTACAGTTGCAGACGGGGCGCGTTGAGAACAGGGAAGCGTAAGTTGAGATCGTTCAGCCTGTAATGTCATACGTTAGCTGCGCCTTTGAGAAATCCGGCCGTGCAGAAGTCCATTGATGGGTTGTTCTGCCTGAATCTTTTCAATCGCTCAGCATCGTCCAGGTGCCAAACGTGGCCGCTTGTCCGATTACGCAGCCGCGATCGTCGACAACATTCCAGACGACTGCATTTTCAATCTGAAAACGCTGACCCGTCGATGAGATGCGGATCCCGGAATAATTGTCGATATAGCCATCGGAGCGTGTCCGTGCCAAAAGCCGCTCGCGTTCATCACGATGGATTGGTTCTGCTGTTTTACGCGAAGGTGTCCCGATGAATTCCTCAATCGTCATTTGCCACAATCGCAATGCACTGAGGTTTCCGTAATTCAGCAATGGATCTGTTTCTGTGCCGTGAGCTACGACGACAAACGGCGACTTGTACAACCGTTCTGCATCCTCTTCGGGATGTGTCCGTTCGATCAGTTCACTGCCGATCCATCGTTTCCAGGAGTCCAGCAGCTGTGTCGTACGCAGGGTCCATTCCGGCGAATTCCAAATTGCAGTCATGTTTGGTCTTCTCGCAATTCGCTACACGCGTGGCTTTTCGATGTTGCCAAGTTGGTTTAAGTCGGATTGTCTCTGTTGAAGAGCAGATTCGATTGCCGCCTCGGATGTCGAATCAAGAACGCGGTCGCCAGCCTTTGCTGTTTCCATAATCTGGTGGGGACGTCGAGCTCCGACAATAGCAGAGGTGACTTCCGGGCGTCGCAATACCCACGCGATTGATAATTCAGGAATTGTCCATCCCAGACTGTCCGCAATTGTTTGTAAACGATCGACGAATGCGAGATTGACTTCCAGTTGAGGCGACTGGAACCGCGGGTCACGCGAACGATGGTCCTTTTCGGAAAGCGTCGCAACACGGTCTGCTGTAAAAGTACCCGTGAGAAGGCCTTTTCCCATGGGACTGTAACATACGACTCCTGTATTCTGCTGGTGACAAAAACCCAGCAGACTTTCTTCAACGTCGCGAGCGATCATGCTGTAAGGCGGTTGCAGAGTCGCGACGGGGTGAATGGCTTGCAGCCGCTGTAGCTGACTGACACTATGATTTGAAACTCCGATATGTCGGACTTTGCCCTGTGACTTCAGATCGACAAGTGTTTGCCAGCCTTCTTCGATCTCTTCATCCGGCTCCGGCCAGTGCATTTGATAGAGGTCGATGCATTCGACGTTCAGACGTTTCAGGCTGGCCTCACATTCAGCAATGATGCTGTTGCGGCGCAGGCATTTTCCTATTTCTCCTCCTCCCGAATTCGTTCGACCGCACTTGGTTGCGATGAGTGGCTTCTCAGTGGCAGGGATTTGCCTGAGAGCCTGACCTACCAGTGTTTCACTGTGGCCAAGTCCATAAACCGCTGCGGTATCGATCCAGTTGATGCCCTGTTTAACGGCTTCAATGATGGTTTCGATCGCTTCTGTTTCGTCCTGATCACCCCACCCGAACTTCCAGTCGCCGCCACCAATCGCCCAGGTGCCGAGACCGATAACGCTGAGCTCCAGATCAGATTCTCCAACTCGTCGAAACTGCATGGCGTGCCTTTCTGAGATCATTTTCCTGTTCGCGGCGCTCTCATCGAAAATGAGGGGTGCCGTTGCGTGCCTGAAACCTGATTGTGGCGTTCGTGTCCGGCGATCATGAGCCGGAGTGCGCCGTGTTGATCAATGACTGTTGTGCTGGGACTGTATTCTGCGGAGAGGGAATTATCCCGCTTTCTGCCGCAGCCGTCGTTGCGCGGCGATTCTCTTGTAGGCTTCATCGGCCAGAACACCCAGCAGGATGACAGAACCGATGATAGCGTATTCGAGTGTTCCTGAAATCTTGAGAAGCATGATCAGATTGTTGAGTACCTGCATCACCGCCGTTCCGATCACCACGCCGACGATGGAACCTTCGCCGCCACGCAGACTACATCCGCCCAGTACAGCAGCAGCGATCGCGTAGAGCTCGAAGAAGTTGCCGAAACTGGAAGGAGAAATCGAACTGGAATCGAGTGAAAACAACATTCCGCCGACGGCCGCCATTGATGTGCAGATGACGTAGGCAATCAGAGTCACTCTTCCTGTGTTGATGCCGCTGAATCGCGCGGCCTCTTCATTGCGACCAAGTGCAAGCAGATATCGCCCCCAGATCGTTCGGCCGAGAAAAACCGCAGCAACCGTGCCGATGATCACGAGAAAGAATAGAGGGTAGGGCAGCCCGAACACCATCTGACCATTGTGGGTGACGATGGGAAGTCGACCCGTGGCGACTGTACCGAGTGAAGACGAAAACTCTCCGAAGCCTGCCGGGTTGTCACTGGTCAGCCATCTGGAGAGACCCCGATAAATCAGCAGTCCGCAGAGTGTGACGACGAAAGGCTGAAGCCGCGCGCGAGTAATGAGCAGTCCGTGAATAAGCCCCAGTGTGGCAGCAATTGCCAGCACGCTCAGGATCGCCACAGGAATAGACATTCGTTGGTGTCGATGCATTGGAATGGCGACGCAGTCGTTCGTGATCCGGTCTCCGGGATCATTTCGAAGAGAATAAACGGTTGTGCCCCCCTTGACTTCAACGGCTGTAACTTCCTGTGTGCTCAGGCCCGAGGCGATACCGACCAGGTTGATCTGATCCTGGAGTTTGATGGTGTGTGTCCGGCTGTCGGTTTTGCCCAGTATCACCGTTGCTGCTTTCTTTCCCTCTTCCCGGGTTGCTGAGATTACGGGAATTGTGGGAGTCAGTTCGCCCTGAGTTTCATCTCGCGATGGAGCTTCTTTCGTTGTGATTGACCATTGGCTTCCGGTCTGGTTAATTGCTTCGATGGTGAACAGAATCGACTTGCTTCTTCCACCCGAATAGCGCACGCGGTCGCCGGGGGAGAGACTGCTCGCATCTCCCGAGACGACGATTGTGTGGGCTGCCGCATTCACATCAGAGACGCTGAACTGTTCTGCCGGGTGATAGTCGACCTGCAGAAACATTGCCAGAAGGACGCCGGACAGGCACACGGTCGATCCAATCGACAGGTCGATCCCACCGGTAATGATCACGAACGCGACGCCGATTCCAAGGATACCATAGAGCGACGTGCGGCTCAGCAGATTCTGGATGTTACCCGGTTGCAGAAACAGCGACGACTTGATGTTCCACCACGGATCGGATGTTGCGAGCGTCATGAACGTACACAACGCCACCAGCAACATGAAAATTCCAAACAGTTTACCCTTCATTCTGTACTCTCAATTTCATTCCTGGTGAGGACAAATGCGTTTGAAGTCCTGGATTCGATTGTCAGTTGTTCATTCAACAGACCTGCCCCGACTTACAGCAACACGATTCACACCTCGCAGTTTCGCTTCTGAAACCGCACATTCGTTTGTCAGCCAGAGGCGGATTCGGATGTCGATTATTGTGTTGCACGGCCCGAGTCCGTTGCCAACTTCATGATTTTTTCTTCAGTGAGCTCGTCGCGCTGTAACTCCCCAGTGATTCGGCCTTCGTGCATGACAAGAGATCGATCACTCATCCCGATGATTTCTTCAAGTTCGCTGCTGACAAACAGGATTGCCATTCCTTCACCGGCAAGTTCGTCCATCAGGTGATAGATCTCCTGCTTGGCACCCACGTCAATACCTCTGGTGGGTTCGTCAAGCAGGAGGATTCCGGGTTTCATGGCCAGCCATTTGCCGATGACAACTTTTTGCTGATTACCCCCGGAAAGGTTCAGGACAAGCTGTTCATCATTTGGCATCCGGACACGCAGACGCTGTGTCATCTCGGCCGATTGCTGTTGTTCTACTGTGAAATTCAGAAATCCGGCTGTGGCATGATCGTGTAGAGATGCCAGTCCGATGTTCTGTCGAATGGCCATTTCAAGGATAACCCCCTGTTGCTTGCGGTCTTCCGGGACCAATGCGACGCCTGCAGCGATCGCATCCTGAGGGCTTTGCAGATCCACAGGATGGCCGCCGACCTTGATGGTCCCGCTGAGAGGTCTGTCGACTCCAAAAAGCGTCCTGAGCAACTCTGTTCGACCTGCCCCTACCAGACCAGCGATTCCGACAATTTCTCCTGCGCGAACCTGAAAACTGTTTCGATGGGAGGGCCAGGCCTCCGTGGAAATGTCATGGACTTCAATCGCGACGTCACCCGGTTCATGAGGCTCACGAATGTAGAATCGAGAGACATCCCGACCAATCATCAGTTTGACCAGGCTGTCGTGATTGACCTGATCCCTTTCGAGTTCGCCCGCATTTTGTCCATCTCTGAGGACGACGACTCGGTCTGAAAGTTCCTGCACCTCAGCGAGTCGGTGTGAGATGTAAACGATGCTGACGCCAGCTGACTTCAGATCGCGAATAACTTCGAAGAGGCGTTCAGATTCTCCTGCGGAAAGGCTGGATGTCGGCTCATCCATGATCAGTACTCGAGCATCGATAGAGACTGCCTTGGCGATCTCCACCATCTGTTGCTGCCCGATGGTCAGTTCCCGAACGAGAGTTTGGGGCGAAACATTCAGCCCGATTCGTTTCAACAGGACTTCCGATTTTTGGTTGATCTTTGGGTTGTCAATCATTCCCAGCCGAAGAGGTTCTCGACCCAGAAAAATATTTGCCCCCACTTCCAGATTGTCAGCCAGATTCAATTCCTGATGAATCAATGCGATTCCAGCATCCATCGCATCACTGACTGAATCAAAGTGTCGCTCAGTACCATCCACCAGAATCTGGCCCGAGTCCTGACTTTGAACACCAGCTAGAATTTTCATCAGGGTGCTTTTGCCTGCACCATTTTCACCAACGACAGACACGACCTCTCCGGCACCGATATGCAGACTGACGGATTGCAGAGCTTTGACGCCGGGAAAGGACTTTGAAATATTGGTCACCTGCAGGCGAGGTGGAATCTTATTTTCTGGCGGCGTCTGGCTGCCTGAGTGTGTATGACTGGATGATTGTGGTGAGGGCATCGAACCGTGCCGGAGTATTAAGTGTAAAGACAGCAAATCAGAGCGGAGACAAAAGCCCGGCTTCATTTGAAGTCGGGCTTTTCGCTGTCGTCGTTCAGACAACCTGTTTTTCGGGCTCGTCAATTTCCCGCGACAAAATCTGCACCCTGCAGATGACGAGTCGCTGGTGACTACTGGCCCTTTTTGACTCGCAGGTCTTCCCAGTACTCGTCCACGTTGTCGGAAGTGATTGCACGCGGGGCAATGTCGATGTACTTCGATTCAGGGATAACAGACTCATTTCCTGCCAGCAATTCTTTCAGGACCCGCACGGATTCGTATCCATACATGTAAGGATTCTGGACGACTGTTCCCACGCATTCGCCATCTTTGATTGCCTGCAGGGTGACTTCGTTTTCGTCGAAGCCTACCAGTGTCACCTGCTTAAGCTTACCTGCCTTGCTCAACGCCTGATAGCACGCAGGCGGATTGTATTCAAACAGCCCGACCATTGCGTTCAGGTCCGGCCAGGTAACGAGGGCGTCTTCGGCTTTGGCAAGCGCGACCTCCGGCTTACCCTGGTCCGTAACAGTCGAAACGATTGTGTACTTGTCCCCGACGATTTCGCCGTCGTTGGGGTCCCAGGAATCCGGTTGAGATTTGTAGAAATCCATTGTTCGGTCGCGTCCCATCAACACGTCGACAACACCCTGTCGACGGTACTTGCTGTTGTCCTGCTCGAGACGACCGATGCACAGCAATACCTTCCCACCATCCGGCAGTGCCTTTCTGACCAGCTCACCGCACATTCGGCCTGCGGCATAGTTATCCATGCCGATGTACATCAGACGGTTAGAAGCTGGTGAGTCGGAATCATGGGTGATGGTTGGGACTTTCTCCGCGATCGTGTTGATCCAGTCTACCTGGTTATCTGCGTCGAGCGGGCTGATCGCAATTGCGTTCACACCTCGTGCCAGCAGGTCTTCCACTTTTTGTTTTTGAACCACAGCGGTTGCATCCGGCGGCATTACAACTTCCACTTCGATATCGAATTCCTTCGAGGCATCTTTACATCCGGCCTCCGCAATCTTCCAGAAATCGGCTATCTGGTTTGTGATGAACGCGACAGACTGTTTGCTGCCGGTATCTGATGTGGATGGAATTTCAGGCTGACCACCGGGATTAGATGCGGAGTCTGAACCGGTTTCACAACCAACGATGCCGAATACCAACAGAATCGACAACCACGTACATCTGCTCATGAAATCACCTGAACGAGACCAAATGAATGAATTCAGTCCGAATGCCGGAATCGGACTCAGCCGTACAACGTAGTAAATGCTTTCGATGTCAGGGATTCCGTTGAGTGTCTTGCACCAGTGGATGGCTGTGCAGTTTTGCTGCACGCCCACGCAGACCGCAATCAAAACCTGATTCGCCCGGAATCCCGCAAATCTTTTGTCCACCATACGGATGAGGCGAAGCATGGTCAATTCAACAGGCGAGTTGCAGGTTTTGCCGAGGAATAAACCTTGCAATTTTTGCGGAATTTTCACTGGATCAGGGCTGGCGTGGTCGCCATTGTGGCACGTTCGGCACGCCGCTATAGTCTGGCTGCGGTCGCCGCGATCCCCTCTGTCTTCCCCCAGTTGTCAGTGCCTCCATGTCATTCCTGCCGTCGATTGATAACGATATTCAGTTTATGCGACTTGTGCGTCGGGAATCCGATGTCGATCTGGTCACTGCAGCGCTGGAAATTGCCCGGGATTCACAGTCGGATTTGTCGTTCGAGCCAACACTGACTCGGCTGCGAAAGTCGATCGCCAGACTCACCCATCCTGTCACACAGGCCGGGTCAGACCTGGAAGAGCTGAAATTGTTAATCCGCCATATGACGGAAGAACTCAATTTGCATGGTGACGACGATTGCTACGAAGTCGCAGAATGCAGCTATGTCAATCGGGTACTTGAAACCGGTCGAGGTATTCCGATCTCTCTTTCGCTCATCTATCTGTTTGTTGCCAACAATCTGGGGATTCCGCTGGAGCCTATCGCTGCTCCGGCCCACTTTCTGACTCGTCTGCCCACCGATCATGGAAATCTCTATGTCGATGCATTCGACAGTGGACGCATCATGGATGAAGAAGAGTGTGTTTCATGGCTGCATGACCTGACAGAACTGCCGATTTCTGAAATTCGTGTCACTCTTAAGCCCGTTGATGAACGGACCATTCTGATTCGGATGCTCAACAATTTGAAATCGATCTTCGGCAACCGCGAACAATGGACACCTGCGTGGAGAGTTCAGCATCGACTATCGTTGTTGATTCCCGGGTCTTATCGTGAACGACGCGACCTGGCGATTATTTCGCTGCGGGCAGGGCGATCCGGTGAAGCCATCAGCCTGCTGAAAAGATGCATTCAGGTGTGTCCACCTGACGAACGATCAATGCTGCAGCAGCATCTGAAAATGGCTGAGCGCGAAGCTCCGCTTTGGAACTGAGCAAGGACTGCCGCAAGTTTTTGGTGCAGCAGTCATCGCGGCATTGAGATCAGGTTAGCTCTGGAGCTCACGGCATTTGCCCAGGGGCGAAGCTCGTAGTATCTGTTCAAAACGTGATCTGCTCGAAGCTGTGCATGAGTTTCTGAGCGCGCGACGGGTGGTAGCGTGCCATGTGCTGGATCCGCCCCAGCAAATGCATTCGAAAATTGTCAATGCCCGAATGATTCTGAGTCTGCGGCCCAAAACGAATGCAGTTATGCAGGATTGCTTTGAGCAAATCAAAGTCTCGCCGGGATACGGCTGGATGCTGATTCAGGACCAGCCCTGTCGCTCGCTGTTGCCTGCTTTGGAGCATGATGCGCGATTTTCGGTGGTTGACATTCAGACCTTCGGCAATCACGATCGCTGCCACATGAATGCGGAACTGTTTCACGCAGCGTCGAAACCGCTCGTCGCCGGAGAACAGCAGGTCGTCGGCATATCGCGAATAGTGAATACCAGCAGACTGTGCTAATCCCTGAAGTCGAGCATCCAGACGATAGGACAACAAGTTGGCGATCAGTGGTGATGTCGGCGCACCTTGCGGGAAATGAGGTTGCCTGAGCAGAACCATGAGATGTCGATCAGAGTTCGTCAGCGAGATTGATGAATAGTCCCGCAGGACTGACGATGGTGTCGTGTTTGTGCAAAGATTCGAAAGAGTGCGTGCGACCACTTCCGGGTAGCCTGCCAGCATCAGCAGTCGCATCAGGCGAAATGGCCGAAGCGATGGGAAATAATTCTGAAGATCCATTCGCAGCACGACCTGGCGACCCGTATGAGATTGCACGAACGTGTCGACCGAGCGACCTTTGCAGAATCCATGAGCTGCATCGTGAACGGGTAGATGACGCAGGCATTCATTCAGGAGACGTCGCTGCATCTGCCTGAGCCCCGGTTTGGGAGACTCGATCAGCCGCCGCCCGCTGCGTCGTTTTTCAACCCAACGGTAGTGATAGTGACAGAGCGGTCCGTGTGGGTGTTGTCGTCCGATTTGAGAGGAATCGGCAAACCACAACAGATGTTCGACAGGGAGATCAAACCAATCGGCCAACTGACGCACGGTTGTCCATGTCGGTCGGACAGACGATTTGAGCGAAGTAAGCTGGCAATCAAATTCGGAATTCATCCGAATGTGGTTGGTGAGCGTTGTGATGCGTTCGCTTGCGGCGGCCAGACGCCGGTCTTCATAAAGAAAGTCAGTCAGTGCCCGGCGGGTTGGGCGTACGCCTGGGAATCGCTTCAGAACTCCCTGGATCAGAAATGGCAGCCATTTCGATTTTCCGTCCACGATAACACCGCACCGATGCAGCATTGATGGCTCGGTCCATTCGCCGGCAACGAAAGCGTCTACCAATGAATCAACATCACGTGAGAGAAGGCTCATGATGCGGCCAACCTGGTCGAGAGCACTCGGAAACGAAATGGTGACGCGCTGGAAACACGGGAAACGATTGCCAGAACGATTGAACGGGTAGCGGATTTCCGGCTGAATCTGACAGGCGTGAGCAGTTGTACGACCGGCGTACTATGGCTCACGCGACGAAATTCGAGTGCTGAAAATGCCCCGGGGTAACCCCGGAGAAATGATCGGTCAGGCAACGTTGGGGACAGAAAATGCATCAGAGATGCATGACTGCTGACCGCATCGATGACCTGCGGGATCATTCGCCCGGAAATCCGCACCCGGGCTCAGAGTAGAATCCGGTGGCGTGGAGATGTCAAATGCTTTCAATGACCACGCGCAGATATTCAATTCGTGCAATGATTCATCGCGCATTGATCTGTTGTGGTAACCTTCTAAGATCCTGTCTGGCGTCAACGTTGATGCTCAACAGGTGACTCTGCCGCTCTTCAATGGATTCCTGGTAACTTGTGGTTCCATGGCTCGCATTCAGCAACTCGATCCTCATGTGATTAACCGCATTGCTGCAGGTGAGGTGATTGAACGTCCCGCCAGCGTGGTCAAGGAATTGCTGGAAAACAGTGTTGACGCTTTAGCAACGCGTGTTGAGGTTGATATCTACGAGGGCGGACTTCAACTCATTCGAATCTCCGACAACGGAGAAGGCATTCATCGAGATGACATGCTGCTGGCCGTCACGAGCCACGCGACAAGTAAGATTCGCAGTGATGCTGACCTGGATCACGTGAATTCGCTGGGGTTTCGTGGAGAAGCCCTGGCGTCGATTGCTTCGGTGAGTCGATTTCGGATTCGAACACGACAGGAGGACGAAACTGTCGGTCGAGAGCTGGAATGCAACGGAGGTCAGATCACGATTCAGCGAGAATGTGGTTGTCCTGTCGGTACGGTGATGGAAGTCCATCATTTGTTCTTCAACACGCCCGCGCGACGCAAGTTCATGAAGAAGGCGTCCACGGAGTTCGGGCACATCAGTGAATACTTTGCTCGCATCGCACTTCCAAATCCCGCGTTGCACATGGTGCTGCGGCATAACGATAAGCTGGTGTATGAATTACCAGCAACCAGCAATCAGCTCGATCGGATTCGGAGATTTTATGGTTCTGAAGTCGCGGATCAGCTGATTCCTGTCGAATCGGTTTCTGATCTGCCGTCGGGCGAGTCAATTCGATTGTGGGGCTATGTTGGATCGCCAACGCTCAGTAAATCCACTCGTAAAAACCAGTATTTGTTCCTGAATGGCCGCTCAATTCAGGATCGAAGTCTGCAGCACGCATTGCAGGAAGCTTACCGAGGTCTGCTGATGGTCGGGCGACATCCAGTCAGCTTTCTGTTTCTGGAACTGCCTCCTGCTCTGGTGGACGTCAATGTTCATCCCACAAAGACCGAAGTGCGTTTCCAGGATAGCCAAACCCTGTATCGACAGTTACTTCATACGTTGCGTGACAAGTTTCTGAAGCTTGAGTTCCGTTCAACAATCGAAGTGCCGCAGGTTCGCGGTCGGCAGCCATTACTGTTGAACTCACGGATCTCGGGTCCTTCTGCCGAAACTCGCGAGCTTGGGTTATGGGCAGAAAACGCAGTTGCAGCAGAGCTGCCGAGGATTGGGCCGCTGGCGCAACAAACGGATTCGCCGGAGGCAATCCGGCTTCAGGACACCGCTCCTGAGACGGCCAGCAACGCGCAGGACGTTAATGATCGATCGATCCCTGCGAACGACGCCCGCCCGCTGGTCACGCCATTTCAACCGTTCCCCGACAACAACCGTTTTCGCGTTCCGGCATCTCCCGGTGGGCGAAGTGGAATCTTTGCAGATGAGACCTCCCCGCCGTCCCCATCCGAGGGCTCGTCTGATGCGGGCCTGTCAGAGAAGCATTCGCGGGCGGCATTGTCGTCGTCGCCGGCAGCTGAGCCGAACAACGTCGGTAGCGGCACTGATCCTCAGGGTAGCCCGTCAGTAACTGCAGAGAGAGAGGAGTTTTCGGCGAACGCCATCATTGGTGCTGCAACGGCGGGCAGTTATGGACCGATGGTCATGGCGGACGAGTTTCGCGCTTTCCAGATTCACGATTGTTATCTGGTGGTTGCGACAGACGAAGGCCTCGAAGTCATCGACCAGCATGCGCTGCACGAACGGATTCTCTACGAACACCTGAGGCACCGCATTCTTGGAGGCGGAATAGAACGCCAGAAACTGCTGATCCCTGATCCAATTGAATGTTCTGCGGGCGAAGCTGCAGTATTGCAGGAGTATCAGGATCTGCTTCGTGAAATTGGATTCGAAGTTGAGGAGTTTGGTGGGACAACCATGCTGCTGACTTCGTATCCGGTTCTGATTCCCCGAGGGGATCTGGCCCGCATTGTGCGCGATCTGGCCGGGCAGCTTGAACAAAGTGATGGTCGAACAACCCGACGTGATTTGCTGGATCATATGCTGCACACCATGGCATGTCGGGCCGCGATTAAATCCGGACAGCGGTTAACTCTGGAAGAAATGCAGGAACTTCTTCGGCAACGCCATCTCGTCGACGATTCTCATCACTGTCCCCATGGTCGCCCCACCGCTTTGACTCTGACCCGTGACACACTGGACCAGCAGTTCGGTCGATTGGGGTAGCTTCTGTACCTCGCTGCCGGAGAAACAGTGCGTCCGAACTCCGGCACGCAACCATGCCCGCATGGCGCGAGCATGGTTTGGGTGGTCTCCGCGGACTCGACGTATGATGAAGGCGGTGATCTTCCAGAGCCCCGTCGAGTGACAAAACAGACTTTCAGGGATTCGTCAGAAGTTCTGTGGATTCCGCCGGGAAGCCACATTCTTTTGAAGCCGCGATGGCGTCTTCGATGACAAAGTTTTGAGTATCGCCGGACACGATGACTGTTCTTGCGTCGGCATCAATCTTCAGGGTCGCTACACCCGGTAGCAATTGCAGGACCGACGTAACGGTACTGCGGCATCCGCCTCAATGCATTTCCGGGCAATGGAACTTTGCGAGCGCGACGGCACTGGCAAGCGATTCCGGCGAGGCTTGCGGTGCGGTCACGGTCTTCGGTGCGGTTTGACTACTGTCGGCACAACCGACAGCAGTCTGCCACCCTTGATGGTTGCTCTTTGCGTCGGCTCAATATCGCTCTTTGTCACATGAACGGTCGGCGTAGCAGTCATCAGTCCTTCAAACTTTCCTGATCCCATGAAAAACAGGATGGGCCGCTGATGATTTGACGATGAGTGTTCTATCTTACACACGCATATCTTCAGACGATTTCGTACCGAACCTCAACCGGACCTGGCGAATGAATTCAGCTCAACATTCTTCGGAGACTGCTGTTCCGGAAACACACTCAGGAATTGCTTCGGCTTCGTTTGTCGGGTACCTGATGATGATTTTTCTGACGGCGGTGAACGACAATATGTTTCGATGGCTGATTATTCCGATCGCAAAGGCCAAACTGCGGACAGGCAGTCTGACGCCATCGGAAGTTGAATCGCAGGAATCCCTGATGTTGTCGCTGGGGCTGGGAAGTCTTGTTCTGCCATTCGTCCTGTTCGCTCCATATTCGGGATGGGTGGCGGATCGATTCAGCAAACGCTCATCAACGATCCTGCTCAAGATAGCGGAGGTCTTCCTGGTTGGTGTGGGGGTCTGGTCGATTCACTTCGGCCATTTGCCGACTATGTTTGCTGTGCTGTTTCTGCTGGGAACCCAAAGTGCGTTGCTGAGCACGGCAAAGTTCGGCATTATTCCGGAGCTCGTGGCGCGGACATCGTTGTCGGCTGCCAACGGTCTGGTGGCATTGACAACTCTGGTGGCTGTCATTGCGGGAACGGTCGCCGGAAATGAGCTTGCTGAACGAATGATTTCATCACCCGACTTCGGGTTGACGATTCCTGCGATTGCCCTTCTCACAGTGGCCGTGCTTGGCGTCGCAGGCAGCTGGTTGATTCAACGCGTCCGTCCGGCAGATCCCGGTCTGGCGTTCCCTGTGAATCCGATCACGTGGGCCTGGCGAGACTTAAAGCTGGTCTTTCTGGATCGCCCGATTCTGCGGGTCACACTTGGCATTACATTCTTCTGGTCGCTGGCCTCTCTCGCCCAAATGAATATCGACACGTTTGTGACGCGGGAGTTGCTTTTGAGTCAGACCAGGGTGGGGTTGTTTCTGGCAGTGCTCAGCGTTGGTGTTGGACTGGGAAGCTTACTGGCGGGGTGGTGGTCGAATGGTCGTGTCGAGTTGGGGATGGTTCCGCTGGGTGCGTTGACGATGGCGTTTGCCTGTGTTTGTCTCTTCTTCAGCCGGTCCTCATCGGTGATGTCCGCTGTGATGCTGGCGACGATTGGTGTGGGGGGCGGACTGTTCAATGTTCCGCTGAATGCCTGGCTTCAGGAACGCAGCCCTCATGGCAAACTGGGGGCGATTCTGGCAGCGGGGAATCAGCTGACCGCTATTGGTATGGTTGTTGTCGCCGGACTGTTCTGGCTAATGCGCGGACCACTTCAATTGTCGGCCGCTCAGATCTTTTTAGTCTGCGGCATCGGTATTCTGCCAATTTTGTACTATGTGGTGTGGCTGCTGCCACAAGCCACCGTTCGATTTGTGGTCTGGATGCTGAGCCGATTTGTCTATCGTGTGCGATGTTATGACATCGAGAATGTGCCGGAGCAGGGCGGGGCATTGCTGGTGGCAAATCACGTCTCCTGGCTGGATGGTGTATTGCTGCTGCTGGCGAGTTCCCGCAATATTCGCATGGTCGCCTACGCAGATTACATACAGGGGCCGTGGATCAAATGGCTTGCGAATTTGTTCGGTATCATTCCGATTCGCGCGGGAGATGGTCCCAGAGCATTGATGCAATCGTTGAACACCGCCCGCGATGCATTGATCGCGGGGGAACTGGTTTGCATTTTTGCTGAAGGTCAAATTACTCGCACCGGGCAGCTGCAGAAGTTTGAACGGGGACTGGTCAAAATCCTGAAGGGAACCGATGCTCCTGTAATTCCTGTTTACCTTGATGAGCTGTGGGGGAGCGTTTTCAGCTATGAACGAGGGCGGTTCTTCTGGAAGAAGCCCAGTCACTGGCCCTATCCGGTTTCAATTTCTTTCGGCTCGCCTGTGCATAGAGTGGAAGATGTTGATATCGTCCGGCACGCTGTGCTGGACCTCGGCACAAAATCATTGGAACGCAGAAAGGAACGAATGATGATTCCGGCAATGCAGTTCATACGACAATGTCGTCTGGGATGGAATCGAATCAAAGCTGCGGACTCAGCCGGAGCGGAATTAACGGGAGGACGTTTACTGACCGGATCGCTGGCGTTTCATAAACTGCTGACGACTTCGGTTCTGAAGCCTGATGTCACGATGGTTGGCTTGCTCCTGCCGCCGTCCTCCGGGGGCCTGCTGGCCAACGCTGCTGTGGCGTTGTCTGGTAAGGTGGCTGTCAATCTGAATTACACGCTGTCGGATGATGTCGTTAATTACTGTATCCGCGAAGCAGGTGTCAAACAGGTTCTGACCAGTCGTCGATTTCTGGAAAAGAAGCCGATGAACCTTGATGCTGAACTGATTTATCTTGAGGACCTGAAAGAACAAATCAGTGGAATGGAGAAGGCTCTGGCATTTCTGACTGCCAGGTTGATGCCATTTCGGATGTTGTGTCGGAAGCTGGGGCTTGACAGAATTAAGCCCGACGACCTGATGTCTGTTATCTTCACTTCAGGTTCCACCGGCGAACCCAAAGGCGTCATGCTGTCACAGAATAACATTGGCTCTAATCTGGCAGCCGTTCGACAACTGCTGAATCTGAAAACAACGGATATGCTGCTGGGTGTACTTCCGTTCTTCCATTCGTTTGGTTTTACCATTTCGATGTGGCTGCCACTTTGTACAGATCCTGGCGTCATCTACCACTTCAATCCGCTCGATTCCCGAACCGTTGGAAAGCTCATCGAAAAGTATAAAGCGACCATCTTGCTGGCGACTCCCACATTCCTTCGTTCGTACATGAAGCGATGCTCCACCGAGGAATTGAAGTCGCTGAACCTGGTGATCGTTGGTGCAGAAAAACTCCCCGACGATTTGCGCGACGCGTTCCGGGAGAAGTACGGGTTCGAGCCCAGCGAGGGATACGGGACGACCGAATTGTCACCTGTCGCTTCAGTGAATATTCCGGCTTCGCGACTTGGCACAGAGTATTCCGGGCAGACCTCAACAAAACACGGAACGGTTGGCCGAGTGATTCCGGGTTCTGTGGCCGCTGTCTTCCATACCGAGACCAATGAACGTCTGGGAACAAATCAGGAAGGCATGCTGAAGATTAAAGGACCCAACGTGATGCTTGGATACCTGAATCATCCGGAGAAATCTGCAGAGTTGATTCAGGATGGATGGTACACAACGGGGGATCTGGCTCTGATTGATGATGAAGGCTTTATCCGGATTACGGGCCGCCAGAGTCGATTTTCCAAGATCGGTGGTGAGATGGTTCCCCACCTTCGAATCGAAGCTGAATTAACCCGCATTATGGACGACGATCCTTCGGACGAACCGGGCATTCTCTGCGCGGTGACGGCCGTCCCTGATGCTTCCAAAGGCGAACGCCTGATTGTTCTGCATAAGCCCGTGAAGAAATCGATTCGGCAGGTGACCGATGAACTGAAAGCCGCGGGCCTGCCAAATCTGTGGATTCCGAGTCAGGATAGCTTTTTGGAAGTTGAACAAGTTCCGTTGCTTGGCACCGGAAAACTTGACCTGAGAGGAGTCAAGGATCTGGCACTGAAACATTTTGGTTGATTCAACCGCCAATGATGGCGGAGGCGTACTATCGCGTCTCAACCGCTTCTGCTGAGGCCTTCTTTTTCGGGATGCTCTTCCTGGCGTCCGTCTTCGCGGGCTGGCGAGGTGTGAGTAGCCCATCAAGTTGTGATTGTTCAATCGTGGATGGAGCACCGGTGTCGGGAATCATCACTCCTGCCGACCACAGAATTCCATTGATGACAAGTTGCCGCATGCCGGTTCGTTCCCACGCGGAATGGGCATCGAGGCCTGTGAACGAGAATGAACGGCCACCATTTGGACGATCATAGGTCCATGCGACGATATGAGCGTCGATACCTGTGCGGCTTTCTGTATATTCCCTGCCGGACCAGACGAGGGGGGTGATGCCTTTCATGTCCTGGACAAACTGCAACCCATTTAACCATCCATCATTGATCTGCCATGCCGTAACTCCGCGGCACACTTCATGCTTCGGGAAGTCAACATGAGCGCTGTCCCAGTGTCCTCGACCTGATTTTCCTTTCGCATAGACGCCTCCAATCCAGGTTTTTGCCTGTGAGAGATGATCATCGGGGAAGTCTACGGCCTGATGAATCATTACGATTCCCACGCCGGCATCAACCAGTGCCTGCATCCGGGCGATTCGGTTTGGCGTCTTCAGAAATGCCTGCTTTCCACCACCGTCGGTATAGAACACGATGGCCGCGGCTCCGTCGAAGAGTGATTCATCCTGGGGCCATCCATCGTTGATACGAACCGTTACAACGCCGGGCGTCTGTCTCAGCAGAAGTGCCAGGCAGTCGCAACCTGCCAGGTAATCGTGATGCCCCGGCTTATCCACTTTTGCCGTCTCTCCGGCCACCAGAATGATTCTTGTTTGCGATGGTTCATCTGCTGAGGAGGCAACTGCCTCGGTCGTGGATGGCAGCAGTGACTGAAGGATCAAAAAAACGGCTACGACAGGCGTGTGGCTTCGCCGATGGATGGGCATAAAAGTCTCACTTGGAGTTAAAAAACAAGAAGAGGGTTCATCGAATAACTAATAACGAGGCATTTCAAGAACCAGAATCGATGGCATTCTGCGAAGCAGATTCCGCGGGAATGTCAGGTTCTTCGGAAGTCTTATGTTGGTGCGCGTCCCTTGATGTATTTCCCTTGCTGCAAGTTCCTCTGTGGGTGTTCAGACGCTCTTTATCAGGGACGGTGTTCTTATTCTTCGGCAGGCGTCTCTTAACTTAGCTGACGCTAAGGGAAACCGTTGCTAAAGTTGCTGAAGTATGTCGTCATCTGATTTCGAAGGTCTGACAACGTGTCCGAGTATTCAATAGCCTGACTCAGATCGTTTCGTTCATGTGGATCATTCACTAAGTCAAACAATTGCTGTTTCATGACGATTGGGTATTCGACGTATTTCCAGCGTTCCGTTCGGATCATGCGCTGGCTGTCTCGGAAGTATCCCGTCACAAATGGATAAATCTGATCTTCGGAGCCTTTCACCGCCGACTTCAAACTGCGACCGTCAATCTCTTCAACCGGCGCTTCGAATCCAGCAAGCTCGCAAATAGTCGGAAACAAATCCCGCAGATAGCACTGGACCTGTGATTGCTGGCCCTCTGGTATGCCAGGTCCGGTGAAAATAAGCGGGACTCCAATGGTGTGTTCATACATATTCTGTTTACCGCGGAGTCCGTGGCTGCCAATAGCCAGACCGTGGTCACTAGTAAAGACGATGATGGTTTCCTGATACAGGTTCAAATCCCGCAGGTGCTGCTGGATCTGTCCGATCTGCGAATCCATGTAAGAAATAACTGCGTAATACGCGGCGAGTTCTCGCTGCGTCTCTTCGGGTGTTCGAGGCCATTGAAACAGCTGTTCGTCACGACCCTGGAAATTACCATGGTCGAAAGGATGTTGCGTCAGAAAGTTTGATGGGACGGGGATATCTTCGGGCTTGTACTGATCAGACCAGCCAGGTGGGATCATCAGTGGGTCGTGTGGAGACGTGAAATTGACGTGCACGAAAAACGGGCTGTCCAGCGCCATGGAATCGTCAATGGCCTGAATGGCCGCCTGGGTAAAATGGCGACTGATCTCACCTGTGAGTCCGACACCTTTTTCCGGTTGAGGGGCTCCGTTCCTGTCGCGAAAAATCCAGCCTCGATACCCTGTGACTGGTCGTCCGGAAAAATCGATCTGCGGCGTGGCGAACTTTGCACCACCGCCGGTAAAGAGTCCCCTCGTTTGCTGGTATCCGTGATCTTTCGGCTGACCGTCGTTATGCCATTTTCCAACATACCACGTGCTGTAGCCATTCCCGGCGAACCAGCTTGCCATGCGCGGCGCCGTCTTGTCAATGGTGCCGCCAAAGTCCCGAACGCCCATTCGGAAGCCGCTGCATCCTGTCAGGATTTCCGCGCGACTTGGGGTGCAGATTGGGTTTGCGCAGGTTGCTCGCGTAAAGGTTGTTCCGGTACGAACCAGCTGATCCAGGTGGGGAGTTCTGATGATCTCGTTTCCGAGTGCGTGAATCGTATCCGGACGCTGATCGTCGCTCACGATCAGCAGGATGTTGGGGCGCTGGGCCAATGACACTGCCGAAGCGCAAAACAGGATCCAGATTCCCGTGACTACCCGAATGCAGATCGGCATGTTCAAAATCCCGTGCAGATGAATAGTGAAATGTTCGTCGGACAGTCAGCGGTTCGAAGTGCGTGATGTGGAAACCGCGAGGCGAAGACCGTCATGAAGTTCGCTTCATTCCGGGAGACACAATTCTTTCACCACTGGCGGTTCCGATCAGGGCAGCCTGACCCTGGGAAGATGGTCTGCGATGCCGGCATCGGTGCGACGCAGTTCCTGAATGGTCGCCTCACGCATCCGGGACAGGACATCTTTCAATTCAGGATGTGCTGCCAGGTTGACGAGTTCATCGGGATCAGCCGTCAGGTCGTACAATTCTTCTGTTTCGTTCTCGACAAGCGTACGAATGTATTTGTACTGGTGTTGCCGCAGCATGAAATACCAGGGAATGTTGTCGATGTGGGCGGCATCGGTACCTACGGGATAGCGATTGGTGTCAGCGCCATAACTTCGGGCCGTGAATGCCGTCAACGAGGGATACTGCCACTCGCCGTCTGGATTCTCCAGCAGTGGCTTCAGGTTGTGGCCATGCATCTTCCAGGGCAATTCGATGCCGGCAAAAGAAAAGAATGTGGGGACCAGGTCGATTCCGCTGACCGGGTGTGGAACGACTTTTCCTTTCGGAAGCCGACTCGGCATACTGACAATCATGGGAGATCGAATTGTCGCATCATAGGGGGCAAGCTTGTTTGCAAATCCGTGCTGTCCCCAGGCAAATCCCTGATCGGAAGTAAAGACGATCAGGGTATTGTCGTACTGGCCGGATTCTTTGAGAGCCGAAACCAGGCGGCCCACACCATCATCCAGTGCTCGAACGCCCTGATTGTACTGCCGCACCCAGTCACTCAGTGTGTTGCCGTGAATGCTCTTTGTTCCTTCTACGGTTTTTCCGCCGAAGGCTCCTTTCATGACGGGATTCCCATCGGCATCAGGGACCCATTTCTCAACCATCTGCATGTAGGCGGGTTTGCCGGGCCGCGGTGGGAAAATGTCTTTTGGTGCAGGAATCGAGATGCCCGGATAATCTTCGCGATGCCGGACAGCGGGAGTGAAGGGGCCGTGGACCGCACCGTAGCAAACCCAGAGATACCACGGCTTCTCCCCGTCCCGGTTTTCGCCTCGAATGAAGTCTTCGGCCCAGTTGGTGTAATTGTCGGTGCTGTATCCCTTTGTGATTTTGCCCGGGCCGCCATTCGTTTCGATGATCTGGTCGTAGAAATAGTTGCCTGCGTTTTCAGGGTAGCGAGGTCGGTTCCAGACAATCTGATGGTCCCAGTCCCGCTTCGCCCCGGTGTCGGTTCCTGTGTGCCACTTGCCAATCTGTGCGGTGGTGTAGCCGTTTCTGCGAAAAACTGCTGGCCAGAATGGGCACTGATTCGGGTCGTATGTACTGCCCGGATAGGTGCCTTCCATTTTCATTGACTGAACACCATATGGGTGATGTCCCGTCAATAGTCCTGCCCGCGAAGGCATGCACCATGTGCCAATGTAGGCGTATTCGAAGCGTATGCCGTCTTCGGCCAGCTGATCCATGTGCGGTGTGTTGACCCACGGCCAGGCCTGAGGATAGCACCCAACGGTACGATACGAATGATCGTCGGTGTAGATAAACAGGATATTTGGTCGCTGCTTTGCGGATTGGACCTTCACGTCCTTTGCAGGATCGACTTCGCACGATCGTGCGATGCTGAATGGGACAAACAAAAGAACGGCCAGGCAGCAAGACCTGCAGATAGAAAACATGGCATGACCTCTCGTCACAGATTTCGATGACCCGAACAGTTCAGGGCACTATGACGAGCTTAATTTATTGTTCAACCTTATCCATCCATAACTTCATACGCACATCTCGACGGCCTTCGTCTTTGATGTCTTTCATCAACAGTCGCATCTGCTGTCCGTCCCGGCGACGGAAGATCTGAACAAATTCGAAATCGATGGCCAGTGGTGCTTCCGTGGTTGGTTCCCATCCATCTGCGGCCAGTGAATTCTGGTAGAACTTCCCGACGGCATTGACGTCGTCGGTTGTCGAAAATGATAACTCCCGTGTTACATCCGCATAGTGTGCATTGGATGCATTTGGCGGCAATGGGATTTCTGCCGAGACCAGCTGGCTGGCGTATTGCAGAAGGATCTTATTGTCCTGTGCCGGCGCCGTGATGCAGTTCACGCTGGCGACAATAGCATTCTGTCGAAAGAACATTTGATCGCCTGCCGTGCCGTATGGAAGCCATTTTTGATTTGTCATGGCGCCCATGACTTCCTGCCTGATTTTTTCCTGCGACCCGGGCACTTCGTACATTGCCATTGCAGCGTTCGAAAACTGAAGGGTTGTGTCTTTGGGCTTTGGAAGTGCCGTCAGGTCGATGTTTCCGTGATTGCTAACATTGACGCTCACCTGATCCGGCTGGCTGTGCGGCAGGACCATGACAGAGATGCGAAACTGTTGTTTCTGAAATGTCGTCGCGCAGTATTGCTCGGTTTCGTATCCCCCTGGAATCTCTTCACACCCAAGTGAAATCAGTTGAGTTTTCACATGGCTGAATGCGGTTTTCACGTCCGCCTGCTGGTGATAATGCACAGAAGCCAGGCGTGGCTCGCTGACGGGTTCAGCTTCCCGAGGGAGTTTCAGCTTGCGCAAGTCGAGCACGGCAGCGGCGACTGACGTGGTTGCAGGGGCGGCATGATCCAGTTCTGCGTTCTGTGCGGCGACCGGTTGTGGTCTGCAGGCAACAGCGAGGGTCGCAGCTGCGATAAGCATGCGAACGAAGACCGACGGATGTGTTCTCATAGAGTGATCCCTGAAAAAGGAAAATGGATCCCGGCCCACGATTGACTCCGGGGATTAATGTGATGCCTGCGATAGGAACTGACTTAGCTGACTCAGATCGTCCGTGCCTATCAGATCGACGTGATTCTGGCGAAGCCTCTTCCAGAGGTCCGGACTTTCCGGCGTCGCCCAGAATCGAATTCGTCGTCCGCTTCTGTGAACCTGAGACGTCATGTTCTTCAGCTTCTTCAATTCATCTTCTGTCATTTCACCCGAACCCTGGTACTTGAAATGATTCCCCCAATGATCGCTGATCAAAGGCATGAGATCTGCCGAATGACGGCTGTCCAGGTCGCTCAAACGGCCATCAATGCCGGCACGTCGCGGATTTGAGCCAGCAATTTCGTTCATGGGTCGATCACCGCTGATAATCACAGTGATGGCTCTTTCCACACGTTCTCCGTCGATGGTTTGTGAGATCAGATGGTCATATTTCGACAAAAGCTGGTCGAGAACCACCCACGTCTGTTTCCCCTTGTTTTTGATGTCGATCAGCAGTGTTAGCTGCTGCGGTTTCGGAAAAATGCGTCCGTTTCTGCGATGGGCGATCTGCTGCAGTGGCTTCAGATAAAGTTGCTCCAGAGTTCGCTCCGGATGCAGTTCCAGGGGGCTGTGAGCGACCAGCAGCTGGCCTTCAATCAGGAAAATGTCGGCTTCGATACTTGTAAAGCCAAAGTCCAGGGCATCATGCAATGGTCGTTCGTGCAAATAGTCGTTGTGAGCATGAGCGTTGGGCAGAGGGGGTGCTGCCGCAGTCCGGGCCGATTGGTCAGACGCCTGAACGGCGAATGGCAACAACGCCAGGGCGAATACTGTCAATCGCTGCGTAATCTGCATGACCTTCGAACCTCGCATCCTGGGTCTTCTTGCTGTGACGTTGGTTTAGTTTAGTAGCCTGCTGAAGAACGGGACTGGCATGAGCAGAGACCTGACAACACGACGGTTTACAGCCGTCCACCGTGCATGTCCCCATTCTTCAACGGACAGTTAGGTTAGGGTGCAGAGCAGGGCGGCGTTCGGCTACTTTCCGGATTTCACGGGCCAGTCTTCAGAATCGCTGCGTGCCGACTTCAGCCATTCATCCAGCTGCCTGGCCAGCTCGGGATGCCTTTCTGCGACATCGACCAATTCCCCGATGTCCTGATGCGTATCAAATAATTGCACCGGAGCACCGGCGTCTTTCATGCGGATTGCCTTCCATCGTCCCTGAAAAAGCACCGCCTGACTGAATCCTCGTTCGTGGAACTCCCAGTAAATATGCTCGTGCTGAAGCTGCTTGTCGGAATGCCCCAGAAGTTCCGGGACAAAGCTGATGCTGTCCAGACTGGAGGGCGTGTTGGCGTGGGCGAGTTCCGCTGCTGTTGCGAACCAGTCGCCTGAATAGCCGACGTGGTCACTGACCTGCCCAGGCAGAATCTTGCCGGGCCACCGAGCAATCATGGGGACACGAATTCCGCCATCGGTCAGTGCTCGCTTGATGCCGGTTAATGGACCGTTGGGATCGAATCGCTCCAGATTGTGATTGCTCTCATTGTGAGGGCCGTTGTCGCTTGTGAAAATTACCAGCGTGTTTTCTGCCAGACCCAGTCGATCCAGCTGGTCCATCATGCGGCCGACATAGCTGTCCAGCCGCGTAATCATCGAAGCCTGTCCTTTATCGGGCTGAGGCCAATCTTCATCTTCATAGGGCCCATTATCCGGTACGTGCGCACCATCCTTCAATGCGCGGGTTCGTTCGTTGTTGGCATGCGGAATGACCATGCACCAGTAAAGAAAGAATGGATTGTTCTGATTGTTGGCCACAAATTTCAGTGCTTCATCCGCAAACAGATCGTCGGCATACAGCACTGCTTCGTCGGCATAGCCGGCACCGTCGTCGCCTACCGGAGTGATCTTGTTTGGCAGCGAAATCTTCTGCTCGTTTCGCCAGAGGAAATCTGGGAAATGGTTGTGAGCGTGTCGCTGATTCAGGTATCCAAAGAAATAGTCGAAGCCCTGTTTGCGAGGCAGACCGCTTTCTGCCGCACCAATGTCACCCAGGCCCCATTTGCCGACCAGTGCTGTCTTGTATCCCGCGTCATTCAAAGCCCTGGCGACGGTGACGTCGTCTTCTCGCAGTGCCTGTGCAATGGGGTTACTCTGGCCGGCGTTCCCGCGCACGCGTGTGTGTCCATGATGCTGGCCGGTCATCAGAACCGACCGCGATGGCGCACAAACCGTGGCTCCTGCATAGAACTGCGTGAAACGCATTCCTTCGGATGCCATTCGGTCCAGATTCGGGGTTTGAATCACTTTCTGACCATAACAGCCCAAATCTCCGTAGCCCAGGTCATCCGCCATGATCCAGATCAGATTCGGCCGATCGTCGCCCCGAACGACGGGACTCACAGACACCGAAAGTGCGGCAGCGACAAGACAAAGAACTGGTCCGATGAATTTCATCAGAACAACCTTTCGATTGGTTCGATCTTTCTGTTCGATGGGTCATCCTGCAGACCCTGTTCGGCGACTCATCGCGTCACAATGCGTCGTTGCTTCGTAGTCTAATCACATGCATCGATCCCCGGAAACTCACCCCATCAGATCACGCACGGGATATGCGGCTTGCAAGTGCCGACTCACACTTAGCGCGAGGGAAACGCCGCATCGTTCTCTGCTGTAGCTGCGACGTTAACGTACCTGAATTGCAGAGATCATCTGGATGCGGGCATCATGGCGGCGGTGCCAGTCAGGATTCGCCGATCGCATTGCCAGCGCTGTAAGCCTCTTTGAGGAGTTCGACGTATTCGTCGAGTGAATCGGTGATCAGATCGAATTCGACCAGTACGTGTCTGTACTGCAGGACGCCGGAATGTTCGCCGGTCGAATCCAGACAGTAATAGTCGCCTTCGCCATTCTCACCGATGATCAGTAATTGGTCCGGCCAGTGGAATTCATTGCCATCAGGATCGGCGATGCAGTGACTGCGAGCTTCCAGGTTGATGGTGACGATATCGTCGGGATGGTTCAGCAGTTCAAGATCGCTGACGCAGGCATCGTCTGTATGCTGGTGCGGTGAGCGGGATTGATTGGCGAGTTCAGCGGGGAAGTTCCGAAGCAGTTGGATGTACTCCTGCGGAACCGTGTCGATTCCCAGCTGTGTAAGCGCTTCGAGGAATAGATTCAGATTGCTCACGAAATCAATCAAGGCCAGGGTGTTTGATGGCTTCCCAGTATTCTTCGAAGTTGAAGTCCGGGCTGTTTTCTCCATCGTGACATTTCACGCATCCGGATTCACTCAGGGGCACTTTCATCAGGCTGCGTGCGGCTTCGATGTTGTCGGCTTCAATCTGTTCAATGTGCTGACTTCCCGGCCCATGACAGTTTTCGCACTGATTTCCCGCGAGCAACGATTGAAGCAGCTTGTCTTCGTCTGTCTCTGCCATGTCTTCATTGATAAACCCGGATCGAAACCGCAGATACTCTTTGGGTTCCCAGCCGGTCACGTGGCATGCCAGGCATTCAGGGTCGTGTGTCCGAATGATGCCGTTCAGTCGTTCAAATCCTTCTCGTTGATAATGCGGGTCCAGGCTCTTGAAGGCATCGGCGTGTGCTGTTTTTTCGAACACTTCGAAGGCCTTCGTGTGGCATTCGCCGCATTTTGCGGCTCCAACAAACTGCGCACCGGTGGGGTGACTGACGGGGCCGTCTGCTGTCACCATCCGTTCGTCTTTTAGTTGATCCTGATACGTTTGCATCAGTCGTATCATGGTTTCGGATTCACCAAAATTTTCGCCGGACAGCGTGACGAGTTCGAATCGAACGGGTTGATCCGGGTGGTCCGGGTACAGCCCCACAACACCGGCATGTTTTCCTTTTTCGCCAACCTGCAGTAAGCGGGTGGTTCCGATCATTTCGGCTTCTTGTTCGCCGTCTCCAAACCCTTTGCTGGTGACGACGATATCAAAGGCCGGAAACTGTCTCGCAAAATCGCGTGATTCATCAACGCTTGACTGGCTCAGCAAGACTTTGAATTGAACCCCTTCGCCTTCAAAATGTTCCAATGCCTTCTTGAGTGATTCTACGGGATCGAGCCATTGGATGTCTGCGTTGGCAGCGTCTTCCGGACTTCGGTCGGGAATCACTTCGCGTCGCCGCGAATCGCTCATCACGCTTGTCATCCCAACTTTGACCCCGTTGATGTCAACAACTTTCCATGGGAGGGGCGTACCCAAATCCGGCGTGCCGAAAAACGTGAGATTGGAACTGACGAAAGCGATTGGCAGATCACCGTCTGTGGTGTGCTGAGAGATCAGGTAGCCAGGATCCAGACGCAGTTCTTCAGGTCCGAGACCGATAGCGACGTACTTCATTTCACGAAGTGCCTGAAGCGTGATTTCGAACTTAATCTGCGACTGTCGTACCGAACGACGTGACATACTGCCCAGATCAATTCCGCGAGCCGTCCATCCGAGTTCCCGAAGCTTGTCCGTCAAGGACGCGCGTCGATTCATGCCACCCAACTGGTTGGCTGTGCAACCGCACGGTTCGAAGTAACCCAGTTGTTCTCCCGTGATGACGAGACCTGCTTTGGGCACGGGCCAGGAAACGAATTTCAACTCTTCCTTCCTGGGGACAAACTTCTGCTGATCGCTGGTCTCATCATGGCCTGCCGTTGACTTTGCGTTCGTGGATTCCTGCGGTTCTGGATCTGCGGCGGCATGGGATTTTGACTCACTGCTTTCCGCTGAGGCAACGGGCGAAGAATTTTTCTCGCCAGGGGAGTCTGTCACAACATTCGATTCCGGCTCGCGGTTGGTCGCTCCATCTGGAGCCTGGTCGGGAAAAAGAAAGACCAGGGCCAGGGCACCCACGAGCAGAATAATGCCGATTGCGACCAGCGAAGAGCCTCGCATAATGACTTCCGGTACAGATAGACGACGACGGTTGAACGGTGCCACGGACCTTAGCGAACATTAATTCACTGGTGAATAGCAGTTCGATTGCTGCGAATCCAGTCTTCGTTGAAAGTGGCGTGTTTGATGGTTTTGCCCTCTTCAACGAAGTAGCTGTACACCACATGGATTTGGCCATCCTTTGACTGAATGATGGCAGGGTAATGGAACGAACCGGATTCATTGTCTTCCAGAGTCCGACGTGTGGGCCATGATTGACCTTCGTCCTCCGACAACAGGACGCTCAACCGGTGTCGTCCCTCTGATGTATCGTTGCAAACAAGAACCCAGTTGCCATTCCGGAGTCGGACTGTGTCCAAGCCGGATCCGGGGTTTGGGATCCGGCTGACGGTGACGTCACCCCAGGTGAGCCCGTCATCATGAGATTCGCATTGGCGGATATGACCGGTATAACCATTCTCTCTCATCAGTGCGACCAGAGTGCCGTCATTTCTCCGAATGACGGATGGCTGAATTGCCCCGAAACCGACAAGCAATTTGCTGGCGTACCACGATGCCCCCTGATCGTCACTCACCGCCATCAGAGACAGCGAATAAGTGTCAGAATAGAGCGGCAAAAGAATCCGCCCCGAAGGTAATACGGTGGGCTTGCATCGGGGTTGCCATCCCAGTCTCTGGTACATTTTATCCGGCAGCCGTTCTTTGACGATTCGCACAACTTTGGATTCGTGATCGGTGAGCGGGCGTTTGATGTCTGCAACCAGCTTGTCCAGTTCAAGGGAGGCTTCCATGGAGAAGTCGTCTGGTTTCAGCAGGATCATTTCATCGCGCGACCATTGAGGGCTTCCGTCTCCCTCTGGTAAATCCGCAACTCGAAATCTTGTGATGCAGGATTCCCAGGAATTTGCGATGATGACGGGCCAGAACAGCCATACCCGACCCTGATGATCGGTCATCAGACAGGTGTTGCAGTCCGGAAACCCGGGAGTGTCTGCCATGATGAACGGCTCAGACCATTCTGCCTTGTGACTGTCACCCGGCTGCACAAGTCTTGAACCAAAGACGGCAACGTCATCCGCCTTTCGTTCGCCGGATCCGCGATACCACGAGACCAGAAGGCTGCCGCCAGTGAGTTCTGTGATTCCGGCCGCGTGATTGTGTTGAGCGTCGAGCGGAAATATGAATCTCGACTCAAATCGGGCGTCGTCCGCGTGAGAAGCAGATCCACATGCGATAATGACAAGCAGAGTTGTGCGAAAGTATCGTGTCAAAAGAATGGCCTTGTTCAGTTCGTTGAGAACAGAATATCGAGTGGTATGGTCTCACCTTTGGGGTGGTTCGTTTCAATTCGCAGTGATGCTAGGTTTCCCATCGTGTGTTTGACGCGTGGCTTTCCCGCCGGTACCTCAACGGTCAGAATATAACGTCGTTTTGGACCTGACTGGTCACCGTCCGGTTCAATCGTTGCTTTGACAAAGCCAGGGCTGGCTTCCAGGTTCGTGATTTCGAGCGGCCCTTCGAGTCCCTCCTGGTCAACCAGCAACAGAATCTTACCGCTTCTGCTTTCACTGGCTGAGAATACACCCAGTTTCAGGAGCATGATTTCAGGATCGAAGAACGTGCCCGGCATCGGCAGGCATCGGATCCGTCCCTGCTTGCGGGCGGTCACGGGGATGATGAGTTTTTCATCAGAGCAGGAGAGTTTTGCACTCACTTTTCCCTGGAACGAACCATTGGGGATCTCGTTGGAGACCGTGACGGTGAGGGAATAGCCACAGCGCCAGTCATCGCGCGCGAGCATTTCCTGACTCATAGGAGTCGTCTCGACAGTAATGAATTCCGAATCTGCTTCGATGGATTCAATTTCGAACGAATCCACCATTCTGGATGCAAATGCTGTTTGCACTTTACCGTTCCGGTCGGCATAGACGTTGCCGACGTCCCATTGGCTGCTGGGAAGAATCTCGACAGCTTCGTCAATCGCTCCGGTCACATTGAACGTGATCTCTGGATTCTCGGGGTCGTTGGTATAGACCGGTCCGCCATGTCTGAACGTGACATCACGTCGCTCTGCTTTCCATTGAATATGGACAATGGCTTCCTCACCTGGTGCAATCCGGGCTTTGTTCACGTCGAACGATGTGCATTGACAGGTTGCTTCGCCAGCGACGAGTTCGAGATCGGCTTCGCCGGTATTTCGGATCGTGAAATCGTGTTGTCCAGGTTCAGAATGCAGAAGCTGTCGACCGAAGTCAAACAATGTCTCCGGAACTTCCGCTTTGGGATAGGGGCCCTTTCCTGCAATCTTTGGTCGGGGCTTTTCTTTTTCATCATCTGCCTCGGGGCCACTTAGCGAATGATCGTGACCTGCGTGATCGTCCGCTGCCAAATCAGGCTGATTGCCGGGCAGCCAGGGATATTCAGCGGATGGTGTTGATGGATCAGAAAGCAGTTTCTCAGTCGACTGTCCATCGGAAAGAAACAACACGATACCAGCGCCGATCAGGCCCACGACTCCAACTGCAACCACGATAGACTTATTCATTTGCATTACCTTGAGGGCCATTGCCCCGTTATCAACGGAGATGCGTGCGTTCTGTACGAATTACTGATTCAGGATGGACTCTAACTGAGATAGTTGATCTTCAGACAGGTATCGATCGATGTGACCCCATTTGTGATTGATTTCATCCTGCAGGACGGCCTTTGCAGCCGCATTTTTTGCCAGGGGCAATCGTTGCGAATCGTCAGCCGCTGTTATCGCCAGTCTCCACAAGTCGACCGGATTTGTCGGATACATTCTGACAACTTCCTGCAGATGTTCTACTGCTTTACCGAGATGACTGCGGTCGCCTGTGCCTTCGAACATAGCGTATTCGCATTCAGATCGCAGTCTTGGCACAACAACACTCTGAAGATCAGCATTTTCCAGATTCTCACAGGCCCGCAATGCCAGTTTGAACTGCCGAGTGAGAGCCGGGTTGATCTCCCGCCTTTCATCCGGTGGCACGCTTGCCGAGTGACCCTGCACTTGCTGACGGACCATTTCCTGAAGCCTGTACGTTTCGAGTTCTGCGATCTGTTGGCGCGGATGCACGCCAAATGGGTCTGCAGAGGCCGCTTTTTTGAAAAAAGCGACAGCGGTCGATGTATTACCATCGATCAGCGCGAACTGAGCCTGCTGTGAGAATTGCTCAGATTCCCGAACGGGCATCAAGCCAAACCGTATGCTGACAAACAGCCCGATCGTACAGAGGACCAGATTTGTTGTGGCTGCAAGCCTTGTTGACAAATTGCTCTTTTCAGCAGCATTATTTTGGGCGGGCGGTAGAACAGGATCGCTGCCAGTGGCACCGGTCAGCATCGCTGCAAACACCAGCATGACGGATGGCATCTGGAAACCACCCGCGCCAAGCAGATGTATGCCCAGTACAGCGGAGGCAGCCAGGCAGATTCGGTTCGACATCGGTTCGAACCCCGATTCATTCCGGCCTTGCTGTCCTTCTTTCTGAGGCGATCGTCTTGGTCGAATCGATCTCGTAAGAATCCAGCATCCTGCCACTGAAGTGAACGGAACCAGCAGGAACGGATCAATCGCGTCAGAAAAGTCTCGGCCATTCAACCATTGCCAGACGGAATGCAGGAGAAATCCAGTTACGCAGGCTTTCCACAACGCTCCCTCAATATTGAACGCATCCGCTGACTCAGTTACTTCCGAATCTGTGACTCGCTTATTCAAACGTTCATTCTGCTCACGGTCGCTACTTCGTGAGTGGCGGAAACTGATTCCCCACGCGGTCGAACACAGAATTATCCCAACAAGACTCATCAGCCCGCCGGATGTCCAAGCTTCCAGCAGCATGTTATGCGGATCGCGGATTTCTTCGCTGGATTCAGGTGGCTTATGTCTCAGGTATGCCTGCCGGAAATTGCCGGGACCAGCTCCAAATACAGGGGACTCCAGGAGGACATCCCTGGTGCCCAGCCAATACAGAAGACGGAACTGCAGAGATCGAGGCGATTCGAGAAGGACCTCTTTGTCCAGAGCGCCTGTGGCTGCTGCAATTGCGGATGTCAGAAGCATCGTAGCGCCGGCGAAGACCGCAATTCTGAACGCTCGTCTCGTGGATGCAGGGGTTCGTCTTCTTTGAGCAAACAGGATGACGAAACCGACCAGCGTGGCGATCCAGGCCGTACGGCTTTTTGTCAGGACGAAGCAATAGCCAGCCAGAGTGAAGACGATGCACAGGTAGAGCATTTGCAGTTTGCGACGATGGACGCTCTTCATCCATTCGTTTGCCAGCTGGCCCGCAATCATCACCAATCCCACACCCAGCAAGCCTGCCAGCGTATTTGCCAGGGCGAAGGTGCCTGTCGGCTCAGTGCTGTTCAGCAGTCGGTTTTCCCAAAGAATTCGGTCCGTGCCGGAGAGTGGGATGCCATTCTGCTGCAATTCGGACTTGAGTTTCGCAATCTGGCCAAACGATGCGGGGTTATCTGACCCTGCGAGCTCATCGAGTTCGTTGCGGATACCTGTGTACCAATCAGATTGTTGGACGTAGATAACATGATGCTGCCACAGACCATAGGTTGCAATTCCGGCGATCAGGCACGCGAACAGGATACCAAGCTGGCGTCGTTGGTCGTGATGTCGCTGCAACTGCCGGAACACCCACCACGCGATGGCCAGTGCAAACCACTCCAGCGATAAATTCAACGCTGTTCTTCGATCGCCTCCGGTTCGGAACAGTCTCGCTGTTGAAATCCACTGACCGACAGCAATCAACATCCAGCCAATGTCAGCCAGTTGTGCAGTTCGGAAGGTTTTGTTTGCAGGACCGTCGGCTGGCTGTATTGCATCATCAGACCGCATGCGGCTGAACTGGTTCAGCGAAGCGAGCAGGCCCACCATTCCCCACAGGACGACCCAGTGCAGGCCCGCACCATCGTAGGCTTCTTCTGAAGCCCAGAGCATGTTGGCCGTAATGATGGCCGCGATGAGTCCAAAGACAGAGCGTTTCATGATGGACTGGTCACAGCGACATCAGGACCGCCTGCACCCGCCATGTTATGGTTGGCTTCCTGCGTGGCCTTGATCGCCGTCATCTGATTGACTGATCTTCGCCCCACGGTCTCCAGAATTGCAACAATGCATAACACGCAGACGATCAGACTCAGGACAACCACTGCGCCCGACCAGTCGGAGACCTTATAAAGCAGAACGCCGCCAAGTCCTGTCATCAGAGTGGCGAGATGAATTGTCAGAACCGCTGGCCCGGGACGCAGGCCGAGTTCAACGAGTCGATGAGAAAAGTGGCTCTTGTCTCCATGGAAAGGGCTTCGACCCTGCCGGAGTCGAATCAGAATGACTGTACTGAAGTCGTACAGGGGAATCGCCAGAACGCACAACGGAGCGAGAATGACATGTCGGCTGCCGGAGTGGTCGTAGAAGGTTCCGACGATCGTCAATGTCGCCAGAAGGAACCCAATGAGATTACTGCCACAGTCGCCCATGAAAATAGAGGCAGGTGGGCGGTTCCAGAATAAGAATCCTGTGAGTGAACCAGCAAGCATCACCAGCGCGATGGCCACGGACCAGACAGGATTGTGCAGCAGCACTACAAGGATGACCGCGAAGATTAAAGATGCGATTACGCCGATTCCCGCCGACAACGCATCCATGTTGTCAAGGAAATTCATGGCGTTTGTCAGAATCATGATCCAGAGGATGCTGACACACAGGCCGATCCAGGGTTGCGATACAAAGATCGTTGCCCGAACGCCGGCAAGGGAGACTCCTGCCGCAACTGACAACTGAATACCAAGCCTGATCTTCCAGGAAAGGTTGAATCGATCATCAGCAAGACCCACAAAGAAAAGAAGGCATCCTCCCACAGCAACGGCCATCAGCTGACGCATCCGTTCGGGGTTTCCAGTCATGGAATCCGTCAGCGTTTCAAGACGGGCGGCAAATCCGGGCCATTGCAGTTTCCATCCGAGCACCCCGATGAGAATGGTCAGCACGATTCCCAGCCAGACAGCAATTCCGCCGCTCCGCGGGGTTGGCTGCACATGCACCTTCCTGTGCCCTGGTTGGTCGATGAGTCCAAGGGTTGGCGCAAGCCCACGAATAAACGGGACTACGATGGCCGAAATTGCCATCGGCACCAGGAACGCCGCCACCAGGACTTCCAGCATTGCTACCTCGAACTTACCCCTTGTTTCCGCCTCGTCTCTGCGGAAATACATCGGTTCGTTTCGCCGGAATTCCACAGCCGCTTTGACTTACGTCATGTTGGTCTGGTACGACAACTTTTTCTCGCTGGAACCGGAGCGGTTTGGTAACTATTGCAATGGAAGCGTTTCAATTCGCCCGCAAATTCGGAAAACTCATTCATCGAATTGTAGTTTTGGCAGTCAGGTCTCCCCGGTTCAGTCGTCCTTCGGTGTTGTAAGTGTTTTGTAAATAGGAGGTTACAGAAAAAATGCTGAATCGCCTGCTGTTTGGCGCGACACTTGCTTAATTCTGGTGTCAGAAGGACAACACAACGGAAGTCACTTGTTGCAAGTCCTGCTGGGAATCGTAAAAAGCACAATCGGACGTCAAAGTTCGTTCAAAGCAGACTAAGGAGCTGGCCGCTATGCGAATTCAGATTACCCCAAAAACCGTTCGACGATTGATGTCCGCAGACGGTTATCTGGATCTGGACATGCCCGAAAAAGCGATCGCCGAACTGGAATGCATGCCGGAATCGACCGTGCTGGATGGCCCGCGCCATCTGCTGATGGGAATCGCACTGAAGACGCTTGATCGACATCCGGAGGCGATCAGTCATCTGGAGCGGGCGGCAAGAATCATGCCCTCACCGGTGAGGCGATTTGCCTGGCAGGAATTGACTGATTCGTACAAGGCCGTGGGCAGCGAACAACTGGCCGCGATGGCGTCACAACTTGCGGGGGATGTTCAGGTTGATTTGCAAATCTCGGTCCCATTCAGCCCGGTGACCCTGAATCTGTCCAAGTCAAAGAATTCGTTAGCGAAATAGCCGTTAAGGTTGAGCGGGCGTTATCACGATCGTACGAGTCCCGGGTCTGCATGCGTCCGCGTTGGTTGTCATGGGTTTCGCGTTGATGCAGACCATTTCACGATCGGGCAGCAGCAGGCAGACCGAATGGTGAACACGGCCATGAACACCGTTTCCTGAACTGGAGCGATGTCGGTGCGGTCAGTTGTCTGAGGGAACCGGAACGCTTTCTTCCGAACGGATGGGAAAGCATTGGGCGAGAATGCTGACGGGACAGGAAACCATCCAGAGCAGGGCCATTATCAACAAATTCTGCGCTTTGCCTGCGACAGGCCTACCACCCTGAAATCGGGCGGGTTGAGTGCTGGCGGTCGTCTCTGGGAATGGCCGCCAAACAAAATCCGGAGAATGCCTGCCCGCCTGTTCCAGGTCTTCGATCGACCTGAACGGCGCGGTCAACGGATCTGCTTCTGAAGCTGTTTCAATTTGACTGCGCACGCGATTGAGTTGTGCGGAGATGAACGCAATTGGGAACACCGTGAGCCGCCAGACATCCAGCGCTGGCCATCGCATAACCGCCCACGTCACTCCCATAACGATCAGGAGTGCGGGAATCTGCCAAAGACTCCACCGTATTTTAGTGGTCGATTTCATCTCAAATCCGGAATGCAGCAACAGAATCACCCTTTGAGCAAACTCCCATTGTTCGCGCGTCTCTGGGCGATGGTACTCTGCACCGGGATCCCATGACGGCGGAAATTCCCAAAGGCACCATTCGATCACATCATCTTGACAGTCAAAAAACGTCTCAAGCGATGAGTGGAACTGAGTATTGGAGATTTCGTTGCTGATCCACGCCTGAAAAAGATCAGCCAGTTCGCGCCGTGAGGGTTTGATGAATTGGGGATTCCACGCCTCTCTGGCTGCGGGAGCCGAGTAGGGGTTTTGTGCCCGATTGCCTGGATCCGCTTTCATAGCGTGAGCTGTCGTTGGTTTGATCCGGCCGTGAGTTCAATCCATGGACTGAATGTACTGAGTGATCTTTCGATGGCAGGAATCTGCCCGACGCAGGCGGGGAGTCGCGGAAGTACTATCGCCTGAAACACGTGTCTTGTGCTAGAGTCGGAAGTTGAACAGCGTTGCAAAAACTGAATTTGTACCCGTATTCATGGTATTTCCGTGACTATCAGGATGCCTTCTGCAGGGTTTGTGATGGCCTGAAGTTCGAACGCAAGGACTCGCGGAGACTCAGCAGTGTTTGGCAGGGATGCAAAAGAAAAACGACAGGTAAAGCAGGCTACGGCGTTGTTCGAGTTTCTCCGTGGTCGTCTTCAATCACCGATTTCCGTACGGCTTTGGGATGGAAGTGTCATTCCCTTGTCTGATCGGGTCGAACCGGGACTGGAACTGTCTATCGCCGGACCCGGAGTCATTGGGACGCTTCTGCGTCGTCCCAAACCAGATACGCTGCTTCGCCTGTTTGCGCGCGGATTAATCGACTACGCAGGTGCGGACCTGATGACATTCATTGAAAAGGCCCGCGTGCGAAATAGTCGCAGGAAGGCTCGCGGCCTTCCGTTAGCTTTGATAGCCCGGTTCGCAGCCGCATTCATCTTGGAGAAGGGCGAGAACATCGACGTAGAGCATACGTACGATGGCGATGAAACCGGCGTGAATCGTGAACAGCAGGAAAACAAGGACTTCATTCAGTTTCACTACGATGTCAGCAACGACTTCTACAAATTGTTTCTGGATGAGCAGATGGTTTACAGTTGCGGTTACTTTCATCATTGGGAGGAATCGCTGGAGAAAGCTCAGGTCAATAAGCTGGACATGATTTGTCGAAAGCTGCAAATGAAGCCGGGCGAGCGTTACCTGGACATTGGTTGTGGCTGGGGGGCGTTAATCTGCCATGCGGCAAAGAACTATGGTGTTATCGCGCATGGAATTACCCTGTCCGAAGAACAATTGTCGTTAACGCTTCAACGCATCCGTGAGATGGGTCTGGAAGGCCGGGTTACTGCTGAGCTGAAAGACTATGCCTATGTCGAAGGCCCGTTCGATAAGATCTCAAGTATCGGCATGGTGGAGCATGTTGGCATCGATAACATGGCCGGATACATGGCCAAGGTCAGTTCACTGCTCCCCGATCGCGGAATGTTTCTGAATCACGGAATTACTCGTCCTGCCAAAGCGACGGACAAGGCCTTCCGAAAACAGTCACCCGAACGCCGACTGCTGGCAAAGTATATTTTTCCCGGCGGCGAACTTGATCATCTCGGCCACATGACGCAGTGCCTGGAAAGCAATGGTTTTGATGTACATGATGTTGAAGGATGGCGTGATCACTATTCACTGACCTGTCGCCACTGGTGCCAGCGTCTGGAAGCCAATCGCGACGAAGCGATTCGACTGATAGGTTATGAAAAATATCGCATGTGGACGTTGTATCTGGCTGGATGCGTTTTTGCTCTTGGAGACGGTGGAGCTCGCATTTATCAAACCGTATCAACCAGACACGGCTCACGAGGATTATCGGGCATGCCATGCACGAGGCAGCATCTGTACGAGAACAGAACGGCGCTGCGAGTTGCGGAATCGGATGAATCGGATCAGGCTGGGCTGAAAGCCGCCTGAGAAGCCTCAAAGTCGCCAGTTCCGATCGTATTGCCTTGTGGCCAGTCGGATCGGCCAGGCGGGATCAGTCAAATACCAGCCCCTCTTAAATCGCGGAGGGTGAAATACTGCGTCCTCGTTCAGCTTTGATGATGCCACCCTGCATGACGGCGATCAATTTCGAGCGGTCCTGCAGAATGGCGATATCGTTAACGACATCTCCATCGACAATCAGGATGTCGGCGATTTTTTCAGTCTCCAGGGTACCAATTTCGTGGGCTCGCCCCAGAATTTCCGCTCCTGTTCGAGTCGCGCACTTGAGCACATCCAGCGGTTTGAGTCCCACGAAATCGACAAAGAATTCCAGTTCACGGGCATAGTCGCCGTGTGGATTCCAGGCAAAGCCATAATCTCCGCCCATGCCCAGACGGCCGCCTTCGGCGATGATACGTCGGGCGCTTTCGGCTCCGCCATCCAGAGTTTCCTGATGACCATCAATGACAGACTGCGGCATACCAAATTGTGGCCCCAGCTGAATGCTGGCGAATTCGAAGTAAAGGGCGGGAACAACAGGGACGTTTCGCCTGAGCAGCAGTTCCATGGTTTCATCGTCCATAAATGTGCCGTGTTCGATCGCGTCATAGCCAGCTATCAACGCGTTGCGAATTCCTTCAGTCGCTCTGCAATGTCCGGTCACTTTCATTCCATGATTATGGGCAGTTGCAACAACAGCCTGCATCTCCTCGGCTGTCATGCAGAGTGTATGATGGTCATTAATCTCGGGGGAGGCCGCATCTCCGGTGGGATATGTCTTCACCCACTCAACACCATCTTTTACCAGCTTGCGGACGGCAGCACGCGCTTCATCAGGGCCATTGATCAGCAGGACAAGGCCTTCCATGCCAATCTTGCGGTAGTCAGGGTTCCAGTCCATGAGTCCGGCTGCACCGCAGATTTCGCGACCGCTGGCTGCCAGTCGTGGTCCAATGATCAGATCGTTCTCGATTGCCTTTTTTAACCAGACGTCAATATTGAAGAGACTGCCGCCGCTGCGTGCAGCCGTGTAACCACATTCGAGAGCAAGTCGGGCATTATTGGCAGCCAGAAGCGTGACGTATTCAACAGGGTACTTGATATCCAGATCTTCCAGCGCAGCGACATTGAAATATGTCGGATGAAAATGCGCCTCAACCAGACCCGGCATGATGGTTCCGCCGTTGGCATCAATTTGCGTTGCCGTATCCGAAAAGCTCGGAGCATTCGCAGATGGACCGACGTATGCAATCTTTCCAGCGGTGACGATTACTGTGCCGGACGGAATTGGCGGACTTCCATTGCCATCAACGATTTGTCCGTTGTGAATCACGACGGTGCCGGAGCCAAGTTTCATTCTACGTCTCCTGACGGGGGGCAATTAATCGCAGGTATGTTCGCCGCTGAGGGTCATCTGTAAATGTTCCCGTGCGCGATTTACTCCCGAAAGGCCGATTCTATCAGCTTGCGATGGCAACTGTCAGTTGCGCAGAAGGGCAAAACGTTCCGTCGCACGGTGTCTCGGTCTGCGGAGCATATCAGAGCAGCAGTCGCTGGACATTGTTTCAACGAATCAGGTGGGTAGACTCCGTTCTGAGGCGGAGCGGCGTTTGTTCGGAGCACACTCTTCGATCTTCCTGCGGTGGTTTCAAACCGACCGCGATTTTCAGTTTTCATTCGTTCATTTGAAATGTGATCATGAATCTTACTCCACTTAATTCCTGGCATCATTCGAACAATGGACGCATGGTTGATTTTGCGGGATGGCAGATGCCGGTCCAGTACAGTTCGATTGTGGACGAGCACACGGCCGTGCGCACTCGAGCTGGTCTTTTTGATATCTCACATATGGGGCGGCTGACGTTTACATCAGATCACGCCGGCGATTTTCTGAACAGTGTGCTGACAAACGACACCGCAAAGATGAAGGCAGGCGAGATCCGATATTCTCTGGTTTGCAGAGAAGACGGAGGCATTCTGGACGACGTTTTGGTCTATCGCCTGCCGGATCAGTGGATTCTGGTTGTGAACGCTTCAAACCGGGAAAAGATTGTCGCGTGGCTCCGCCGGCAAAGTGGATTTGATCATTGTGGTTTCGATGATCAGACACTGGCAACCGGTATGATTGCTGTCCAGGGACCTGCGGCGATCCGCATTGCGAATCAGCTGCTCGGTCAGGATGTGTCTTGTATGAAGTATTACTCCGGCCAGGTTCTGACCTATGCAGGAATTACCGGGCTCGTATCACGCACCGGCTACACCGGCGAAGATGGCGTCGAACTCACATTGCCGGCTGAAGAGACAGAACGGATCTGGTGTCGTTTGCTGGAACTCGGCAACGATGCCGGCGTGGTGGCTGCAGGACTTGGCTGTCGCGATACGCTTCGGCTGGAGGCAGCGATGCCATTGTATGGGCACGAACTAAGTGAGTCCGTCGATCCGCTGACGGCAGGGTTAGCATTTGCAGTGAAACTGACAAAGTCCAGCTTCGTGGGCCGCGACGCTATCCTGGCGATCAGAGAACGTGGTCTGCAACTGCAACGCGTTGGTCTGCAACTTGAGAGCCGTCGGATTGCCCGCGAAGAAACTCCTGTCACTTTGAACGGCCAGGTTGTCGGGAAAGTGGCTTCCGGTACGTTTTCCCCAACTTTGCAGCAGACCATTGCGATGGCGTACGTTCCCTGCAATCTTTCCACTGCTGGAACAGAATTGCAGGTTGACCTTCGCGGGACCATGGTCCCGGCGACTGTTGTTCCGTTGCCGTTTTATCGTCGAAGTTAAGTGCCGCTCGCGCTGCGAGTAGTATCCCGGACTGCAGAAGTCGAACAAGTGATTCGTCGCTGCCATCACAATTCTCAGGAGTGTATCTGATGACTTTGACCCGCCGATCTATACTGCTGCGTGGTGCTTTACTGGCTGGAGGTATGGCAACAGGTGCAACACAGCAAATGCCTGCCTTTGCTCGTGGTGCATCACTCAGGCCAGTATCAGACATGCGTTTCGGCCTCGTGACCTATCTGTGGGGCAAGGATATGGATTTGCCAACTCTGCTTGATGTCTGTGAAAAGGCGGGCATTCTGGGGGTCGAGTTGCGGACGGAACACAAACATGGCGTCGAACCCTCCCTGAATGCTGCGCAGCGTGAAGACGTTCGGAAGCGATTTGCGGATAGCCCTGTCGAACTCGTTGGGTATGGATCCAATGCCGAATACCACTCAAGTGATCCGGCCAGACTGAAGGCAAATATTGAGCTCACAAAAAAGTACATCGAATTAATGCACGACTGCGGCGCAACGGGTGTCAAAGTGAAGCCAAATGGGTTTGCCAAAGATGTCCCGCGGGAGAAAACGATTGAGCAGATCGGCAAAGCGCTGAATGAAGTCGCTGAATATGGGCAACAGTTCGGTCAGGAGATTCGGGTAGAAGTGCACGGCAGCGGAACTCAGGAACTGCCGGTCATGAAGGCGATCTTTGATGTGGCAACACATCCCAATGCTAAGGTCTGCTGGAATTCCAACGGTGAAGATTTGAAGGGCTCTGGCCTGGCACACAATTTTGATCTGGTCAAAGGTCGATTTGGAAGTACGGTGCACGTCCGCGAACTGAACGAAGGAGACTACCCGTATCAGGATCTGATGAATCTGTTTGTCAAAATGAACTACGCTGGCTGGATTCTGCTGGAAGCACGTACGAATCCTTCAGACAAAGTCAAAGCCCTAATCGAGCAGCGGGAAGTCTTTGAGCAGATGGTCTCATCGGCATCGAAGTAATTCTGCACGGCTCGTGTGATCAACCGAAAGCGTAGCGGATGAGATTCAGTCTGAGAGCGTTCCGGCCGGAATTGTCAGTTCCTGCCCGGCATCGCTTCGGCGGTGTCGACACTGCAATGGGAAGCTCTGCTACGTTCACTACCACAACGAGCAGTCAGGACTGGCGAGTGTCGAGCCTAACGGTGCGCTTGAGCGGGGGGGGACGCAGCAGAGATGAACTTCCAGCCGACATTGAACCAGCCTTTGCCGAAGGCATCGCTCCAGCGGGCTTCGCTTCTCAGGAAGACCGGGGTGCCGTTGACGCTGTGAATTCGAAGAACAGCCTGAGACCCGGTTGAAAATTCCATCGGGCTGACAATGCCGATGCCCAGGATCGAAATGTCCTTGGCAAAGGCGGTCATTCCCGGTTCTGTCCCCACGTAGATTGTGACCGGACGGACAAAAGGATGTCTGGATTCGGTTCTTCGTTCCGTGAATTTTGTCCGTTGCGCTTCGTAGAGTAATCGTTCGATTTCTTCCTTCATGGCGCTGCCCCTTCAGCCTGAAAGCTGCGTTTGACTTCAGAAAGTGTGTTCTTGACTCTGGAAGACCATGTCACGCCGGGGCTGGCGTTGTTCATGTGAGTTCCGTTTGCAGGTTTGATCGGGTGATGAATGAATTTCATCGCCCGGTGCAACTGCTGGTGAAAGGTACGGGAGTTCAACTGATGGGAGTGATTTTCAAAAGTCGGACCGAGAAATGAGATCCGTGAGTCAAGAATAGCCTGTCACCGAGTGAATCGTTTAGCGGGTTATCGCTACCAATAAAAAACGTGCTGCCGGAATTCCGGCAGCACGTTTATTCGTTACATCAGGTGCGCACAGAGCGGGCTGTGTTCCCGATCGGCATCAGTGCTGAATCACGAATTCAACACACCTGTGTAGTATTCGGCACCAGCGTTGATTGCGTCGTCCAGTTTGTCAACAAACCTCGCTCCAGCCTCGGCCAGATCGGGGCGTCCTCCGCCCCCGCCTCCGGCAACCTTCGCTGCTGCTTTGATGCATTCGGACGCGTTCAGGTTTTTACCTTTGATCAGTTCTTTGCTCACCGCAGTGATCAGGGCTACTTTTTCATCGATCACGGTTCCAAGTATGATGGCAATCGGGCCGTACTGATCGCGTAGTTGATCTGTGAATTCACGAAGGGATTCACGGGCAATTCCAGGCAAAGATTTTGCGACAATCCGTACACCTCCCACAGTGGGGGCGTCCTTTACCAGATCCCCAACAGCATCAGCAACAGATGCGCTGGTCAGCCGAGACAATTCTTTATTCAGGTTGCGGATTTCGGACTGCAGCGTTTCGACCCGCCCCGGCAGATCCTGGGGCTGATTTGCCTTCAGCATGATCTGCAGCTTTGCCACTAACTCATCGGTTTCCCGGCTTTTCTGCAAAGCTCTTGGTCCTGTCAGTGCCGTAATCCGTCGGACTCCTTTAGCTACTGGTTCTTCGGAAGTAATCCGGCACAGGCCGACCTGACCGGTGTTGGAAAGATGGGTTCCACCGCACAATTCAACACTGAAGTCGCCCATTGAAACAACGCGAACTTTGTCCGGGTATTTTTCACCGAACAGGGCCATCGCTCCCTTCTTGCGAGCTGATTCCAGATCCATCAGCTGGGTATCAACAACTGCACCGGATGCAATGCGAGTATTGATAATGTCTTCGACCTGCCGAATCTCATCCGGGGTCAGGGCCTGCTTGTGAGCAAAGTCAAATCGAAGCGCATCCGCTTCCACTTTTGAACCGCGCTGCGTTGCCTGAGGGCCGATGGTTTGATGCAGGGCATGATGCAGAATATGCGTCGCCGAATGTGCTCGCCGAATGCCGGATCGGCGATCGGCATCAACGGTTGCTGTCACATTCATACCGACGGAAAGGCTGCCCAGTTTCAAACGACCTTCAAGGACAAACAGGGTTTGCTGGTGTCGCAGCGAATTAGTGATGTCAACATGAACGCCATTGGCTGTCAGCGAGCCTGTGTCGCCGACCTGGCCGCCAGCTTCGCCATAAAACGGTGTCCGATCCAGGATAATTCCAACGGGTCGTGTGAATCCCGCATCAACTTTTTCAACTGCGGCGCCGTCAACAATCAACCCAACGATCTTCGATTCTGATGAAAGAACGTCATAGCCGAGAAACGTTGTGTCTCCTGCATTCTTTCGAATCAGATCCAGTGGTCCGGCGACCATCACAGAACTTTCGCGATTGCCTTTGCTGATGACACCATGTTCGTCCATCAGCCGTTCAAATTCGGCTCGATCAACGGTCAGGCCGTGGTTGGCGGCGAGGGCTTCTGTCAGTTCAATCAGAAATCCATCTTCCGAATGCAGGTTGAAGGCGATGCGTCCGGAGATTTGTTTCTTTTCAGATGTCTTCGCCGCAACAGCACTTTTCTCGAACTGGTCCAGATTGCGTTCAATTGTCCCCAGGAACTGTTCTTCTTCTTCGCGAATACTGTTTTGAACACTGTCAACGGATTCTGCAATGTCCGGGTAGGCGTTCTTCATGACTTCGACAACCGGCTGCACCATCTGGTAAACAAACGGTTCTCGCTTGCCCAGTAGATAGCCTTCCAGCAAAGCTCTGCGCAGGAGTTGCCGGACGACGTAGTTCTCCTTTTCTTTGTCCGGCATTACTCCTTCGTGAATACTGAATGTCACTGCGCGAGCGTGGTCGGCGATACGGCGCAGAGGTCGTCCTTCCGGTGCGTTGAAGTCGTACTTCACTCCTACGATGTCGGCCGCTGCCAGGCAAAGCGGCTTCAGGACGTCGTTTTCAAAGTTGCTGAGCTTGCCCTGAATGACTGCCGCAATGCGCTCCAGACCCATTCCGGTATCGATGTTGCGAGCGGGCAGGGGCCGAAGATTATTGGGTGGGGATCCCACGCGATTGAACTGAGTGAAAACCAGATTCCAGATCTCGACATCTTTGTCTGTTCCTTCCGGATGGAAGAAGATCTCGCTGCATGGCCCACAGACGCCATCGGGACCCTCACTGGGTGCACTTGCCGGCCAGAAGTTTTCGTCTTCTTCCAGGCAGGCAATGGCCCTGGGATCAAGTCCGATTTCATCTTTCCAGATGTTGTAAGCTTCTTCGTCAAATCCATGGGCGCCCTTGTAGACGCTGACAGTCAGGCGATCACCAGGCAATCCGAGCCACTTCTTGTCGGTCAGAAACTCCCACGCCCAGTGAATTGCTTCGCGTTTGAAATAATCGCCAAAGGAAAAGTTCCCCAGCATTTCAAAGAATGTGTGGTGATAAGCGGTGACACCCACGTTGCTGATGTCGCCGGTTCGCAGGCATTTCTGACAGGTCGTCGCCTTGGTAAATTCCAGCTTGCCAATCCCCAGGAATTCGTTCTTGAACTGGTTCATGCCGGCAGGCGTAAACAAAACAGTCGGGTCATCCTTCGGGACAAGCACATCCGATGGGCGGCGAACACATCCTTTGGATTCAAAAAAAGAAAGGTATTTTTCACGTAGTTCGTCGGTTTTCATGACGTTTGATCGCTGATCACAGAACAGTGTTATGGCTGACCGAAAGGTAACGCAATGCCTCGTCAACGTCAGGAACCGGGGCTTATGTGACCAGCCGGAACACGCTGACGGGTTTTAGGCCGTTGCGTGGCGTTCAATAGCTAATCCTGGTCCCCGGTTTCATGGCTGGACAAAGCAGTAAGGCGGAATTTACATCAGCGCAGCGCGTTGACAGAAGCCGAACCGATCGATTTGCCGTCAGAAAGACTTAGGTTCCGCATTCGAAGGACTCCTGCTCGCCAGATTCGCTTCGGGTCGGAGTCTGTTCCGGGTAGAAATCGGCTGTCCTCCGCCTGCCAGTTCCCGTCATGAAGCAAATCTGTGAGAATCTGTCACAAAATGGCTGACGCAGTGACTCCAATTGAACGGCGGCAGACTGGCTTTACCGCCCGCGTTTCCATGACTCCTGACTTCAAGTTCGCGGATAACTTCTCGGATAACCTGATATGACAACACACCAGGGTCGACTTCTTTTTGTCGCAGTTCTGCTTTGTGTTTCCGTGCCTGCCACAACTTTAATGGCTCAGTCGCCCCTCGATTCCGGTGGGCAGGACAGTAAGCCGTTGTTTGTTCTTGCCGGTGATTCGACGGTGACAGACAAGGCAGGGTGGGGCGCTGGTTTCGCGGAATTGCTGAACGAAGGTGCCAGGTGTATCAACATGGCCAGGGGGGGACGCAGTTCTCGAAGTTATCGGACGGAAGGCTGGTGGAAGAAATGTCTGGACCTGAAGCCTGATTACCTGCTGATTCAATTTGGCCACAACGACCAGCCTGGCAAAGGGCCGGAACGTGAATCGAAACCAGAAACAGAATTTCGGGACCATCTGCGACAATATGTCGACGAGGCGAGGACAGCTGGAATCCAGCCTGTGTTGCTCACATCCCTGACCCGACGGAAGTGGGACGGTCAGAAAATCGTTCCGTCACTGGAAGAATACGCGCAGGCAACTCTGATTGTGGCCGGGGAAAAGCAGATTCCTGTGATTGATTTGCACACGTCCAGCATTCGACAGTGTGAGCTTCTGGGGCCCACTGCATTCCGTGCGTTTGAACCGATGACGGAAGACGGTGCCGATCACACGCATCTGAATCTCGACGGCAGCCGTGCAGTTGCGCCACTCGTTGTGACTGAATTACTGAAAAAGGTGCCATCACTTGAAGCGTGCTTCGATGCCGAAAAGCTTGCAGCCTCAGCTGTGCCACAACCTTATGAAGGGAATATCTCGAACGGCTCTCTGAGCCTTGAAGAAACCGCAGACACAATCACGATCCGCAATCGAGATCGCGTAGTTCTTGTCTACAACAAGGTGTCGCCTCCGGTACCTGAAGGGATCAATCCTGTTTACCATCGCAGTGGTTTTCTTCACCCGGTCATGTCCCCGGACGGAGGAATTGTGACTGCTGCGTTTCCTTTCGATCATGCTCACCAGCACGGAATTTTTTCGGCATGGGTCCGGACGGCCTGGAACAACCGAAAGATTGATTTCTGGAACCTGGCCGGCGGGACAGGCCGAGTACTTCATCAGCGAGTCATCAGCACTTCAGCGGATGGGCAGAATGTCGGATTTGAAGTGGACCTGATTCATCGAACTGAGACCGATCCCGTCGTTGACATCCTTCGCGAACGCTGGAAAGTGACCGTGCTGCCGACCAGCGGTGTGTGGCACGCGTTTGATCTTCAGTCGACGCAGGTCAATCAAACTGACCTGCCGTTGCAGCTTCATGAGTATCACTATGGAGGCCATGCGGTGCGAGGCCCCGTCGAATGGCTGACGCAGTCAGATTCGGATGTCAGGAAAATACACGACAAGGATGTTTCGCCCGAATTCCTCGGATCGACCTTCCTGAATGATTCAGGCTCAGATCGAATCAAAGGCAACCACGAACATACCCGTTGGGTTTCAATGACCGGCAAACTCAGTCGTCAACCGGTGACGATCGCTGTTCTCTCTCATTCACACAACTATCGAGCGCCTCAGGCTGCCCGACTGCACCCGACGAAACCCTATTTTGCTTTCTCACCATGCGTGGATGGTGAATTCAGTATCGAAAAGGCTCACCCGTATGAAAGCCGGTATCGATACCTGATTATTGATGGGCCCGCAGATGCCGGATGGATTGATGAACAGTGGAATGCATGGCATCAGGAATGATAACGCACGAAGAGTGACAAGTTTGAAACTGTCTGGTCTTCAGACACGCCGTGGGCAGTTTCTGTGAGTTGCCCTTCATTCTCCATGCGACAATTCATTTCAATCGCAGTGAATGAAAATTCCGGTCTGCCAGAAAATCCGGGCGCGGTGGCTGGTCGCAAAAGGGAGCTTCCAGAGTGTTGTGAACGCTGTTGTAAACAGCGAACAGGTTAATGCGAGGCTGCGGGCTCAGGTTTCCGCAGGATGCGTGCATCGTGTTGCACTCGAAGAAGACTACTGACCCAGCGGGACCTTTCGGGGCGACAATCGATGCGTTTTCTGTCAGAAGTTTCAACGCATCCTCTGTTGGTACGCCGTATTCCTGCCGACGCAGTGAATGTTCGTAATGATTTTCAGGGGTCTCACCGGCACATCGGATGTAGGTCTGATGTGAACCGGGAATCAGCATCAGCGGCCCATTGAATTCATGGCTTTCTGTCAGAAAGACTGACACACTGATGGCACGCATTCGAGGCATGCCATCTTCGACGTGCCACGTTTCAAAATCCGAATGCCAGAAGAATTCCTTTCCATTCAACGCCGGCTTGTAATTGATCCGGGACTGGTGAATGTAAACGTCTGAGCCCAGCAGCTGAGTCACTCGGGCTAGTAAGCGTTCGTCTGCAAACATGCGTTGAAAGAGATCGCTGTGTCTATGCAGCTGAAAAATCGATCGAACAATGCGGGAGTCCGGCTCTCGCACCAGGCCTGGCTGTTGGCTGGGCCAGTTGTCAGCAAGTCCGGTGGCTTCATCCAGCAATGACTGCACTTCGTCCTGATGAATCAGGTCCTGACAGAACAGAAAGCCGTCCCGTTCATAGGACTCCACTTCCTGCTGCGTCAGTGGTCCATCGTTCTCAGACCATACCACGGGGTCAACTCGGTCAGCAGCCGACCATGTTTCAGAAGTGCGCGAATGGTATGGATCAGTGGCGAGAGATTGTGTTGTCATCGTCCGTAAGATTCCGGGAGTTCGAGTTCAGATGTTTTCGGGAGAATGCTAAGCGTCGAACAAAGGGAAATTCACCGCACCCATCGTCGTCGATGGAAATCTTCCCCTGCAGAATTTGCTGCCGTTCGGCCTACGCATTGGTGGGCTGGTGTGTTTTGCCAGAGACATCCGTCAGCAGGGGATAGACGCCGTCTGCGTCGTGAGTTTCCGGTCCAACCAGTGGCGGGTTGAACACACAGACCATCCGCATACGTTCGTGTGCAACCAGAATATGTTTTTCGTGACCGTTTAGTGCGTACATTGTGCCAGCCTGAATCTGGTGCACAGAATTGTTGGTGAGATCTGTCAGGGTGCCTGCCCCTTCGATGCAATACACGGCCTCCAGATGGTTTCGATAATGCATCTCCGTGCGCGTTCCCGCGTGGATGATGGTGTCGTGCAGCGAAAACCCCATGCCGTCGGATTTCAGCAGAAAGCGCCGACTGCTCCACGTTTCGGCTTTGGTTTCTCGATCCGTTTCGGACAGCTGATCAAGGCAGCGGACAATCATTTGCTTGCGTCTCTCCGGGAATTTAGAGTTTCATCGGAAGCGGTCCGCGCACAGTGCGCGTCTCTTACTTTTTCGAGCAACGTCGGTATTCCGAGCGTCAACCACCGCATGAAACGCCATGCTTTTGCGGCGATCGCGGCACGGACGAGAAATCAACCGACGGAATTTGTCTGAATCTGCTGACTGCACTCGGTAACAATCTGCAACCCCTCGAGCAGTTGCTGATCCGGAATGGTCAGAGGTGGAAGGACCTTCAGCACTTCATCTCTTGGACCAGCGGTTTCGATGATCAGGCCAGCCTGAAACGCAGCCCTGGAAATTTCTGTTGCCGTGTCGGCACATTCGAACTCGATGCCCTGAATCATGCCTCGACCACGCACGCTGCTGCCATCGAATTCGTCCGCGATGTTCAGGAGAACTTCACGGATGAGTTTCGCTTTTCGATTGACGTCCGAAGACAGAACATGATCTTTCCAGTAGAGATCCAGTGCGGCAGTCGCAGTTACAAATGCTGCGTTATGTCCGCGGAACGTGCCATTGTGTTCTCCCGGAGAGAAAACATCATGCTCCGGCTTCAACAAAGTGATTGCCAGGGGCAGCCCGAATCCGGAAAGTGACTTGGAAAGGCAAATGATGTCGGGATCGAGCCCCATTCCTTCGAAGCTGAAGAAACGTCCCGTGCGTCCGCAACCAACCTGAATGTCGTCAATGATAAGAAGTATTCCGTAGTGCTTGGCCAGCCGCTGAATCTCTGCCAGCCACTGGGTGCTGGCAATATTCACGCCGCCTTCAGCCTGAACCGTTTCCAGGATAAATGCGGCCGGGATATCGACGCCGCTGCTTGTGTCTTCCAGATACCGCTCGAGTGCATTCGTTGTACTGGCGTCGAGACCCAGATAGTCGCAATAAGGCATATGGACGACGTTGTTGAGCGGCACACCTGCACCTGCTCGCTTGGATGCATTTCCTGTCAGGGCCAGCGATCCCAGCGTCATACCATGAAAGCCGTTAGTAAAGGAAATGATGTTGTGGCGATTCGTGACCTTGCGAGCCAGCTTCAGCGCGGCTTCAACCGCGTTGGTACCTGTCGGCCCCGGAAACATGACTTTGTAGTCCATCCGGCGAGGAGCCAGAATGACTTCGTCCAGCGTCGTCAGAAACTGCCGCTTAGCCGTCGTTGACATGTCCAGCGCGTGGATGACGCCGTCACCGCGCAGATATTCAATCAGCCGGTCGCGAATCGCCGGCGGGTTATGCCCGTAATTCAGTGCACCAGCACCAGCAAAGAAATCGATATAGGACTTGCCCTGTTCGTCCGTGAGGGTCGCGCCCGAAGCCGTTTGGAAGACTGTCGGAAAACTTCGACAGTAGCCCCGGACGTTACTTTCCAGCCGTTCAAATTCTTCCATTCTCTCTCGAGATCTTTCTTTGGGCACCGGTCGTCAACTGACCGCAGACCCACTTAAGTCAAGGGACCAAGCCGCAGCAAAGGTTCTGCTTCATGCGGTGTGGCATTCGCATCTGAAGGAACCGGGAAATGCTTCTGCTCAAATCCTGTAGTTTCTGTCAACGGAACGTTCAGTGTTCGGGCTAATGAATGAAACAACCGCCGAGAAGCCGTGTTCGACGGCGAAACTGTTGCTTCCACGAATTCGAGGCATGATTGTCTGCACTGCTGCACCAAATGGTGCAGCAATCGGCTGGCCACACCCCTGCGCTGAGCTGACGGACTCACACCAATCTGCCAGACGAACAGCGTGTTGCCTGCTTCAGGCAATCGATAGCCGGAGACAAATCCCACGATCTGGTTGCCATGTTCTGCCACAAGGCAGGTCTCGCGAAAGTGACGGCACAAGAGCAGATAGAGGTAGGGGGAATTGCAGTCAAGCACTCCCGATTCTGCGACAACGCGCCACATCTCGCTTGCGTCATCCACGCAGGGACGACGCACATGTGGTTCAAAAGAATGATCAGACACCATGAGTTTCATTCATCCGCCTGGAATTGATGATTGGTTGGAAGCGGAGTTTGAAACGCTCAACATGATCCTCAACAATGCTAAGGAATGAGGTCGTGGCGTCAACCGCGATCCGTCTGTTTCTGTGAGATCACTTTGGTCACAACGGTTAAAGCCTTGGTCTTACTTGGTTTGCGGGTCCGAAAGTTTTTTCGGTTGAGTGGGAATAATGGTTGTTGTGAGCTTTCTGGTGTTCCTGTTGATGTTTGTCGCGATTGGCATTGCATCGGTGCGACGACACAAGTCAACAACGGAGGACTACCTGATTGCAGGACGCAGTATCCCTCCCTGGCTGGCGGCTTTGTCGGCGGTGGCGACCAATAACAGCGGATTCATGTTCATTGGTTTGATTGCCTACACGTACCGCGTCGGTATTGAATCTGTCTGGATGATGATCGGCTGGGTCATCGGTGACTTTCTTGCCTGGCTGCTCGTGCATCCGCAGGTTCGTGTTCAGTCGGAATCCTCCGGGACCGCTACTGTTTCCGGACTTCTGGGCCATCACTCTCAGGGGTCACACCGATGGATTGTGATCCTGTCTGCCGTCATGACGTTTCTGCTGCTGGCCGTTTACGCTGCTGCTCAATTGAAGGCTGGCAGCACTGCACTGCAGGCCTTGTTCGGCTGGGCTCCTCAGACCGGCGCGGTGATCGGGGCAGTGATTGTGCTGCTCTATTGTTTTTCCGGGGGCATTCGTGCTTCCATCTGGACAGACGCGGCTCAGTCCTTCGTGATGATCATTGCCATGGCAACATTGCTGATTGCGGCCAGCTTTCAGGTCGGGGCTCCTTCGGATGTCTGGGCAAATCTCAAAGCGCAGGATGCATCGCTGGTGGATTTCTTTCCGCAGGGGCTGCGATTTGGTTTTCCGCTCTACGTGCTGGGCATGGTGTTTGGAGGCTTCGGTGCCATTGGGCAGCCGCATATCCTGGTGCGTTTTATGGCGTTGCGTTCAGTCGGGGATATTGGTCGAGCTCGAGCCATCTATTTTCTGTGGTTCATTCCGTTCTTTGTCGCCAGTATTGCTGTCGGCCTGTACGCACGAGCGCTGATGCCGGACCTGACAGAGATTCCACTCACCGCCGGGATGACAGAGTCTCAGGCGACGGAACTGGCGATGCCGGAAATGGCGCGTCGAACACTGCCCCCTGTTCTCATCGGTCTGACGCTGGCCGGACTGTTCTCTGCGACAATGTCGACCGCGGATTCTCAGATTCTTGTTTGTTCCGGCGCGGTGACGCAGGATCTGAATCCCCGCTGGAAGAATTCGTACTACGCATCCAAACTATCAACCGTCGCGGTGACACTTCTTGCACTCACGGTTGCTCTCTTTGCGGGGCAGGGGGTCTTTTCACTTGTTCTGATTGCCTGGTCCGCCCTGGGCGCAGGACTTGGTCCAGCGCTGTTGCTGCGCTTGTTTCGCGTACCGATCGCTTCCGGCACGTTTACCCTGATGATGTTTGCCGGAGTTATCACCGTCATCGTCTGGAACATGGCGGGTTACGACGGCGATATCTTTAAACTCATGCCTGGTATGATTGCAGCATTCGCGGCCTATCCGGTGGGGCGAGCTGTCTTTGGTCCCGCCAAGCTCGCAGATAGTGTCGCCTGAAACGCACGCTGTCGCCTGAAACGCACGCTGTTGGTGCTGGCTCCGCAGCGTCCGGTTATCCGTATTAGCCTGTGGCTTGTGGGTTTACCGGGTTGCCAGTTGGATCCGGAGCACGCGGTTGTTACTGGAGTCACAGACATACAGCCAGTCGCCCTGAACGCAGACACCGTGTGGGTGTGACAATTGGATTTGCTTGTCACCAAATCCGCGACCCAGAAGCGTTGACAGCGTCCGGGTGACTGGATCGTACTTACGGATGGCGGCGTTTTCGTCATCTGCGATGTAAACATTGTCCTGTGGATCGACGCAAATATGCTTGGGGGCATTCAGTTGTGCTGACAGCGCTGGTCCGTCGGCGAACCCCTTCTTGCCGGTGCCAGCCACCGTGCGAATCGTTCCATCGGTTTCGACGACTCGCAGTGCGTGTCCGCCGCGTTCCAGGACATAAAGTCGCCCCTGGGAATCGGCAACCGCTGCTCGCGGATCAACGAAGGGGCTGCTGACGGCCATCGCGCCATCCGTTGGCACGCCCTTTTGTCCGTTACCTGCGACAGTTCGAACCATGCCGGTCTTCAGGTTCATTTCGCGAATGCGACGATTCGACAGGTCGGTGATGTGAATCAGCGAGTCATCATGGCTGAGCGAAATGCACATCAGGTAGTCAAACGTTGCATCAGTGGCAGGACCCTGATCGCCCCCGAACCCCTTCTTTCCAGTTCCTGCAATTGTCGAAACCAGTCCTGTCTTCAGGTCAATTCGACGAATGCAGTGGTTCCAGCTGTCGGAGATGAACAAGTCACCAGCCGGTGTCACCGCGCAGTTATGCATCCCGTTGTAGGTTGCATCGCCAGCAACGCCCCCGTCCCCTGTGTACCTTTTACTTCCATCTCCGGAGATTTGTGTCAGTTGTCTTTTCGTATCCATTCTGAAGACGCGTCCGCCTTCGAGTTCCACCAGATACATGTTCCCGGAAGTATCAAAATCAACTCCGAACGGCCGATTCACCGGACTGTCAGCGGACTGCCAGTGACCACCCTCGGATTCCATACGATCACCGATCAGGAACTCGACGTGTTCTTCACAATGGGCGCAGGTCAATGTGGAAACAAAAACCGAAATCAACACGATCAGCGGGTGACATAGTGGCTGTGCAGGCATTCAAGGCCGTCCTTCCGATGGATTGTGGGAAGACTGATGAATATTTCTAGAACAAGGTTCTCGTTGGGTCCTTTGGCGGCCAAAATACTCCCAGAACCAGCCATGTGTTGTATGGAAAGAATGTTCCCATAAAAAACCGCGTGTCTTTCGTTGGTCCGCAAAGTTGGTTCAGAAACTTCTCCCGTGTGAATTTCGCCGCAATCTCATCCGAGCCATGTTGTTCTCGAAGCTTTAGAAATAGAGTGCCCAGCTCCCAGTCTTCACACATCGCAATATGTGGCTTCTTGCTGTCTTCACATTCGGACGCAGGTTTGAATCGCCAGGCAAAAGTCTCCAAAACGACACGCAAGTCGACGCGTATTGCATATGCGAAAAAGAGTTGACAAGGACGCCCTAAAAGGAGAAGTCGTGCTGTCAAGAACACAGGCCGGATGAGGACTCTTTTCACAAGCAGCGAAGAATACCCGTCTGCCCCATTGCACAGGCGGCGTTCATTTTCGAGATTGATTCGCCAAGTCGAACACTCGCGTACCAGCTAAACAGCACGAACCCCAAAGAGACCAACAACCATGCCTTCGAGGCGAAATCCGTGTGGACTCATACGCCTGATGAAGTCAACACTGCGACAATTCGGACTGCATGGATAAAGTCCAAACAAAATGACCGTAAAGTATCGGACTGCAAATCCAAACACAAAGTCAGAACAAACGAGATAATGATGGTGACAATCAGTGCGGTGGATTCTTTCTTTTCATGCGTGCTCGTTTGCTAAACGTTAGTTATTCAGGGGTGTTTGCCAATCACATTTCAATTCTGCCAACTGTGCCGTGATGAGAGTTGCTCCATCCACTGTTGCTGCCACTGAGTCAGTCGCGGTAGTGATACCTATGCGGGTCAGCGATAACTGAGCGAAGACGGATTCCAATTGATCGGCAAACGCTTCTCTTCTAGCTTCGATAGAGAAACCGCGTATTCGATTCCGAGAACAGAGCCGTGAGCGGCAAGTTAGCAACGCTGAGTTCCACGCCAACTCCCGCCTGCAAATGCCATTTCCGCGCCGCAGCCACTGCTACCAAACCACCTCTCCTTCGCTGAGGTCGTGGCAACTGAGGATCAGGCCTTGTTTGATGGCCTGATGCAGGGCTCGGAAGATTCTGGGGGCCATCTCTTTGTCAACGGTTGGCACGTTGCCGCCGGTGAGGCCGTTGACGAGGTTGTAATGGCTGCCGCCCATTTCGTCTTTAGTTTCGCCAATCAGGTAGAGTAGATTGCCGGGGCCTTTCAGGTCCATCGTGACGCAGGTTTCGACGTCGTCAACCTGACCGAGGGCTGTGATCAAGAGTGTGGAAGGGATAGCGACTGTCCGGCGAGTGCCGGTGGAGTCTTCGTAACTAAATTCATTGTTCAGGCTGTCTTTGCCGCTGACGAATGGCGTTCCATATGCAATTGCAATGTCCTGACATCCAACGGCGGCTCGAACGAGGGTTCCGAGTGTTTCTGCGCGTTCGGTGTTTCCCCAGCAGAAGTTGTCCAGGATGGCGATGCGGTCCGGATCGGCTCCCACAGCGACGCAGTTTCGAACGGCTTCATCGATGGCAGAAGCGGCCATCCAGTAAGGATCCTGATCACCCAAATGGGGATTGATGCCGCAGGAAACCACGAGGCCGCGCTTTGATGTCAGGTCCGGACGAACGACCGCAGCGTCAGATGGCCCGTCGTTGTTAATTCCGACAAGCGGCTTGACTACGCTGCCAGCCTGCACTTCGTGATCATATTGTCGGATGATCCATTCTTTACTGGCGACGTTTAGTGAGCCGAGGATTTTCTTAAGCGTCTCGGTGTGATCGATCGTTTGCTGTACTGCTGTGGACGACGACGACGTTGAATCGGGTGCAGTAATATCGTAGATCGCTTCACGCACGACCGGGGGCCGACCTTCGTGCATGAAGTGCAGACTCAGGTTGCCAACTTCATTTTCACCGTATTTCAGAACCAGTTGTTTGGTGTCAGTGAACCTGCCAATCGCCACGGCTTCAACGCCTTCAGAAGCACACAGGTCATGGAATTCCTGCCAGTTCGATGGAGGCACGGACAGCACCATACGTTCCTGAGCTTCGCTGATCCAGACTTCGGTGTACGACAATCCCGAATACTTGAGCGGGGCTTTATCCAGCCATACTTCGGCTCCGGTTTCTTCCCCCATTTCGCCAACGGCACTACTGAACCCACCCGCCCCGCAGTCAGTTATAGCGGTATACAGGCCCCGATCTCGTGCCTCCAGGATGACGTCCATCACCATTTTTTCGGTCACCGGATTCCCGATTTGAACGGCACCCCCTGAAATGTGTTCGCTTTCTTCAGTCAATTCGACGGAAGAAAACGTTGCGCCGTGGATTCCGTCTCGACCAGTGCGTCCGCCGACTGCCACGATCAGGTCACCCGGATTGACTTTCTTGTCACACTTGTCGACGGGAATCATGGCGACGTTACCACAGTAAACCAGGGGATTTCCCAGGTAACGGTCGTCAAAGCAAACAGCGCCGTTGACTGTCGGAATTCCCATGCGGTTGCCATAGTCGCGAACACCAGCCACAACGCCCTGCATCACAGCAAGCGGATGCAGAACTCCGGGAGGCAGCTGATCCGCCGGATAATCCGGTCGGGCGAAACAGAAAACATCCGTACTGCAAACGGGGCGAGCGCCCAGGCCCGTGCCCAGTGGATCGCGAATGACGCCGCCCAATCCGGTGTTCGCCCCGCCGTATGGTTCGATGGCGGACGGATGATTGTGGGTTTCCACTTTAATACAGACGTTTTGCTTTTCATCGAACTTTACGATGCCCGCGTTATCTTTGAAAACGCTTACGCACCAGTCTTCGGCACCGAGATGATCACGGATCTGTACCGTGGCGTTAAAGATGGTTTCCTTCAACATGTTGTTGAAGTGTGTATCTCGCACGACTTCGCCGTTGCAGGTTTCGGTGTAGTGGATGCGGCCGCCAAGCGTCTTATGCGAGCAATGTTCGCTCCATGTTTGAGCGATCGTTTCGAGTTCAATATCTGTGGGGTCACGATCAATCGACTGAAAGTGATCGCGCACTGTCTGCATTTCGGTAAGGCTCAGATAAAGCTGTCCCTTCTTGCTCAGGACCATCAATTCGTCGTCATTCATGCTTCGAATGGCGATGGTTGTCAGTTGGAATTGATAATCACTTCCCAGGGTGAGGTCTCTGATCTGCAATGGGCCGCTGACAACATATTCGATCGCATCGTTTGCAAGGACCTTTTTCGAAAGTTGTGCGACGGCGGCCGGACTCAGTTCCCCTGTGATCCAGTACTTTCGACACGTCGCCACGCTGGTGACGCTGAAGTCCTGACGTTTGAGTGCGCGGGCGGCATTTTCTGCGACGCTGTCGGTGACTCCGGGGTGAAGCAGGACATTCATATGCACCTGTGTATCCGGAGTGGTGCTTCCGCTCATCGGCAGCTCGTGAATGCGGAACTCTTCCACTACGGTATCGCACAGTACCTGCTGGGCGGCCAAAGTCACGGCTGCGTGATTCAGGTCACCCTGAATCAGGAACGAGCGAGCAGTTCGGACAGTGCTCAGTCCCCGGATTCCCTGGCTTTGAGCGCTGGCCAGAACTCGGTTTCCTTCGTGGTCGATGTTGTTTCCGGCAGGCAGAATTTCAACTTCCCAAAGCATGGCAATCTGGTTCCGTAGTCTGAAATCGTAGAACAGGATTTTGATGGAAATCCGCCACCTGGCTGAATGTCGTCTGACCGGGTTGCAGGGCGAGAAAGGTGTTGTTGGGTCTGGTGATCGTTCATCCCTTCGGCAGCCATACACTGCGTGTCTGCGGAGTATTTCAGCCCGTGCCCCGCAGTACAATGAACGCGCGACCGAAGACTGTGATTGAGAAAGAGAAGATGGTCCCCGATCGCGGGTTTTGTTGGAAAACGAGAGTTCCTGTTTCCAGGTACCTCGTACGGTCCGGGGCAGGTCGCTATAGTCCGGAGACTGTTCGGGTGGAGGCAGGCTGCCGCAAACACAGCCAGCATCCCCGCGTGCGAATTCGATCTGTTTGCGTTCAGAGAACATCGCGGCATCATCGATGAAAATCCACGAATATCAGGCAAAGCAACTTTTCAAGGCAGCAGGCGTTCCGGTACCTCAGGGGATCGTTGCGAAGTCTCCGGATGAAGCGGCTGCTGCATTCGAGCAGCTTGGCGGAACGCTGGCTGTCGTCAAATCTCAGATTCATGCCGGCGGTCGTGGAAAAGGTCGGTTTAAAGAGCATCCCGATCAGGCTGGGGTGGTTCTTGTCCGATCTGCCGCAGAAGCAAAAGAAAATGCCGAACGGATGCTTGGCAGCACGCTCGTCACGATACAAACGGGGCCCGAAGGCAAGCAGGTGAACACGTTGTTTGTCGAGCAGGGGCTGAAGATCGCTCGCGAACTCTATCTGGGCATCGTCGTTGACCGTGAAGCTGGCGGACCAGTCTTGATCATGTCGTCCGAAGGAGGCATGGATATTGAAGAAGTGGCCCACAACACCCCTGAGAAGATTGTCAGTGAGCCATTTGATTCTGCCGAAGGTTTGTTTCCCTATCAGGCTCGTAAGATGGCCTACGCACTGGGGTTCGATGCAACAGCCGTTCGCAGCGCCGAGAAGTTCCTTCCCCGAATCTGCCGTTTCTTTGTTGATTACGACTGCAGTATGACGGAAATCAATCCCCTTGTTCTGACTGAAGACAGTCAGCTTCTGGCTCTGGATGCAAAGGTCTCTTTCGACGACAACGCTCTCTTCCGTCACAAAGGCATCGTTGAACTGCGGGACTTGTCCGAAGAGGATCCGTCTGAAGTGCGTGCAGCGGACACTGGTCTGAGCTACGTGAAACTGGAAGGCAACATTGGTTGTCTGGTGAACGGGGCAGGGCTGGCGATGAGTACCATGGACCTGATCAAACTCCATGGGGGCGAGCCGGCGAACTTCCTCGACGTTGGAGGCGGTGCGAATGTGGATCAGGTTACGGAAGCCTTTCGTATCATCCTGTCGGATTCCAACGTAAAGGCCGTACTGGTCAATATTTTCGGTGGCATTATGCGCTGCGACGTCATCGTCGAAGCTCTGCTCGAAGCCTACGAAAAGGTTGGTTTCAATGTGCCGCTGGTTGTTCGGCTTGAAGGTACCAACGTGGACAAGGCTCGCAAAATGCTCGAAGAAAGCGGCCGCGATATTATCGCAGCAGCAGACCTCACAGATGCAGCTCAGAAGGTTGTTGCGTCATTGAGTGCCTAGGTACGTGTGCTTCCGCTGGACATATTTCACGTCGGCTTGCGTACCCGGTTTTCTTACATCTCATTCGTCGTTCTTCAGTGAATTCAAAATCATGAGCATTCTTGTAACCAAAGAGACTCGCGTCATAACTCAGGGAATTACTGGCAAGACTGGTTTGTTCCATGCCCAGAAATGCCGCGAATACGCAGCGGAATGTCAGCCCGGCGTCGATGTTTTCGTCGGTGGTGTGACCCCGGGGAAAGGTGGAACAACCGTTGATGGTTTCCACGTCTTCGATTCCGTCCGGGAAGCTCGGGAGAAAACCGGGGCCAATACTTCGATGGTGTTCGTTCCTCCTCCGTTTTGTGGTGATGCAATTCTTGAAGCGGCTGATGCCGGCATTGATCTCATCATTGCAATTACCGAAGGCATCCCGGTGATGGATATGATTCGTGTCAGACGCGGACTCGAGAAATCGAAATCCCGACTGATCGGTCCCAACTGCCCGGGTGTGATCACTCCCGGTATCGCAAAGATTGGTATCATGCCGGGCTACATTCACACGCCCGGGACCATTGGCATCATCAGCAAGAGCGGAACGCTTACCTACGAAGCCGCCTGGCAACTTGGTCGCGTGGGTCTGGGCCAGAGCACTGCTGTTGGCATTGGTGGCGATCCCATCAACGGAACCAACTACATCGATCTGCTGGAAATGTTCCAGAATGATCCTGGCACAGAAGGCATCCTGATGATTGGTGAAATCGGTGGTAGTGCAGAGCAGGAAGCAGCCGAATACATCAAATCACACGTTACAAAACCAGTCGCCGGGTTCATCGCCGGACAGACTGCCCCGCCAGGAAAGCGAATGGGGCATGCTGGCGCCATTATCAGCGGTGGTGGCGGTACAGCTGCCGAAAAGATGGCGGCCATGCGAGCTGCAGGGATTATCGTCTCAGACAGTCCCGGAGGAATGGGTGATGCGATGAAGCAGGCGATGAGCAAATAGTTGGTTCCTGGAATTGGCCAGTTCACTCGGACGCGGCAAACCCGAGCTGCTCCAGCAGGATCAGCCCCGAACAGGGCAGGACCATCAGGAACGATGACACGAAGAAAGCCCGGCTTCAACCAGAAGTCGGGCTTTTTTGTGCGCTCAGGTGAGCCAGGATTTGCGGTAATGCCAGGGAGTGGGTTTATTCGATTGCAAGTATTTCCAGGTTCAGCTTACCAGCCGGGATCTCAACTTCCACCTGGTCGCCCACTTTCTTTCCAAGCATCGCCTGAGCGATTGGGCTGGACGTCAGGATCTTCATGACTTCGCCGGAGTAGTCTTCTTCTCCCGGTCCAACAAGCTCGTAGGCTTCTTCCATGTCGTCGCTGAGATCCTTGATCGTGACCCGCGTTCCGAACGCAACGGTGTCACTGGGGCCATCAGACTTCTTCACGATTTCACATTTTGAGAGCTGCAGGCGTTTGGTTCCAATTTGTCGTTCCAGATGCGCGAGGGCTTCGCGGGCGGCGTGGTATTCCGCATTTTCTTTCAAATCACCTTCTTCGCGAGCGGTCTTGATGCGTTCCAGCACGTCAGGCTTTGTCGCTTCCAGCGCTTCGATTTCTGCGCGGATCTTGTCGTAACCTTCTCGGGAAATGGGCTGACGTTCCATGACAGACATCCTGGGACTTGTGGATGCGTTGCATCCGGCAGTAACAAAAAAAGAAACGACTCAACCATTGTCCGAGTCGCTTCGAGGTTTTAACTTCACTTTGCACTGTCTCGCAAAATCGTTGTTTCGGAGACTGGCAACGGATTGCCTTGAGTGCTGATTCAGCTGAAAGTGCTGATTCAATTGTGTTTCGGGTGAATCATCCCATGAACATCACTCAATTCCTGCCGTGACAGGAACCATTGGTAATTCAAGCAGAAAGGCGGCTGAAAGTTGCGCTTTCAACCGCCGATCAGGATGACTCGATGAATGTGAGTATAGTCGTGGTAAACCTTAACGACTACCCAATTTCTGTCCACTGCAACGATTTTGCGCTATCCAGTACGGCTTCGCAAATCTTCTGCGTTTCGAGAGCATCCCGGAATGTCGGGTTGCAGGCGGTGCCGCTTTCGATGCTCCTGATGAAGTCGGCAACCTGATGCACGAATGTGTGTTCGTATCCGATCTGCAGTCCGGGCACCCACCATTTATCCATGTAGGGCATATCGCCATCTGTGCAATGCACATCGTGCCAGCCGCGGATCAAAGAATCATCGCTGTAGTCGAAGTATTCCAGACGATGAAGATCGTGCAGATCCCATTTGATTGACGCTTTTTCACCGTTGATTTCGAAAGTATAGAGAGCTTTGTGCCCGCGTGCGTATCGAGTGGATTCGAAAAGTCCAAGTGAGCCATTCTCGAATCGACACAGGAAAGCACAGGCATCGTCGATTCCAACTTTTTCAACCTTGCCGGTCAGGTTGTGCATACGTTCTTTGACGAACGTTTCTGTCATGGCCGTCACGTTCCTGATTGATCCGTTCAGCCAGATCGCCGTATCGATGCAGTGGGCCAGCAGGTCGCCCGTGACACCGGAACCAGCAGCTTCGACGTCCAGTCGCCAAAGCGCGGCTCCACCCTGTGGGAGGTCGGCGTTGATTGTCCAGTCCTGCAGAAAATTTGCTCGGTAGTGGAAGATGCGTCCGAGCCGTCCTTCATCGATCAGTTGCTTTGCCAGTGTGACGGCAGGAACGCGGCGATAGTTGTACCAAACGGTGTTTGCGACCCCCGCCTTCTCCACAGCGTCGACCATCTTCTGACCCTCTGCCGGATTCAGTGCGAGAGGTTTCTCGCAAAGGATCATCTTTCCGGCTTCGGCGGCCGCGATTGCGATTTCGGCGTGCGAGTTGTTCGGAGTGCAGATGTCAATCGCATCAATGTCGGGTCGGGCAATCAGGGCACGCCAGTCTGTTTCAGTGGATTCGTACTGCCACTGATCTGCAAACGCTTTGACCTTGTCCTCACTGCGACCGCAGACAGCTTTCAGGACCGGGCGGTGCTGCAGTTCCGGAAAGAAATCGTTGACGCGTTTGTAGCCGTTGCTGTGAGTCCGGCCCATGAAGCCATAACCAATGAGCCCGATGTTAAGAGGTTTCATGATGAAATCCTGTGAAATAGAGTGAAGTTAAATGATTCCGCCATTGGTCAGTACCATGTGAATCGTTGATCTGCGAAGGACGTCATACTCTCCGTGATATTCTCGTCGAGATGACGGAACAGCCGATTACTGCCAGCCGTGGGCGTTTCGAACTTTGATCATGGTGTCAAGGATAGTGTTCCAGGTGGCTGGGTTTTCGAGCGTTGCATTCGGAAACATACAGCCGTCCCAGCAGATATGCCTGATCCCGCGATCGGCTGCGCCTTCCAGCCAGTACCCGGCGCACTTGACGATGTCCAGCTTGCCATTGGGGTCGTCGGCCGGGCAGTGCTTGCCGGTTTTGTCATGAGAGCCCGCTCCGTGGACCTGGCCGTCATTCTGCGCGACGTGAAAGTCGATTGTCCACGGACGGAGCTTGTCTGTCATGGTCTTGTAGGCTGCATAGAATTCGTCTTCACTATAGCCTTCTTTAACCAGTGCATGCTCCGGCGCGTTGTAGCCAAGGAGATACAGGTAGGTGTGAGCCAGATCACACTGGAAGCCGAGGGAGCCCGGCATGTCGACAGCTTCCAGCAGGTCGAGCATATCCTTCCAGCTGTGCATGCCAGCCCAGCAGATTTCCCCTTCGGCTGCAAGTCGTTCTCCATTGGCTGCGGCGATGGTGGCAGCTTCACGAAACGTTGCAGCGATCGTCTTTGTGTTGGCGGCCGCGTTTTCCCGCCATGCGTTTACACCGAACTCCGCCGAATCAATCCGGATCACGCCATACTGGCGTACACCGTGTTCATTAAAAATCCGGGCGATGCGGCAGGCTTTCTTTACCGCCAGAATGAATTTCGCACGTTGAACCGGGCAACCCATGGCGGAATCGCCAACGGTACCGGGCCAAATCGGAGCCACCAGCGAACCGACGGAAAAACCGAAGGATGCGATCTGGTCTGCAATGCGACGAAGATCATCCTCGCTGGCATCCGGATCCGTGTGCGGGTGAAAAAGGAAGTAGTCGATGCCGTCAAATTTCTGACCATCCACATTGGCCGCTGCCGTCAGCTCAAGCATGCGTTGCAGACTGATTGGTGGTTCCTGACCTTCACCGTCGCCTTTGCCGACCAAACCGGGCCACATTGCATTGTGAAGTTTTGGAGATCCATGGGACATGTTTTGAGCCTTTCAGGAGTCAGAAAAATGATCGAAGTCTGCTAATAATAAACATACCGACGACGATCAGTAAGTAATCTCAACGATGCGACGTTTGCCATTGCTTCTGCCGGTTAGGAAATGCTGGTTGTGGTGAAGTCACCACGCAGAATGAGAAAAATGGAGGGGGACGCCGTCGCTTTTCGTGCAGATTGCGCGAATGACGTCTGCATCGCCTCTGGCTCCTCAAAAGCAGTTCAGCTTTCGCAGAACGAAAGGCGATCCTACGACCATTCACCCATCTAAAGACATGCGGACAAAAGTGCCCCGGGCTTATCGACGGCATCAGGTCAATTCATGAGAACCGCCGGTGGGGAACAACCTTCGCGCAATATGTTGACGGGGACTTTGCCGTTTGAGAAGCGACTGACAGTTTTGATGCATATCCGAGGCCTGATTTGAGGTTGACCCTCGAACTTGCGGCCACCGGTCTGAACGAAATCTTTCGCCCGATGCCCGTCAACGGCTGCTTCCGGTAGAAGTGCGCCTGGGTTTCGATTGGCTCCAGCGCCATCAAATCGATGCGAATATGCCGAAGTGTGGTTTATGGGATGGCTGCTTTCCGTCTCTTCCACAGTTTTGTCGATTCTACCACGAAATAGGGTAACGTGGATGCGGCAAGTGCAACTAAGAGCTGGGAAGGTGTGAGAGAAACCGTATGGAACCATTTGTGGCACGCGGGAAGGTAGAGGATGAACATCTGAAGGACAAAGCCCAGAATGATTGCTCCTGCCAGACGGTAGTTGCTCCAGAGCCCGAGTTCCCAGAGTGTTCGGGAGTTCGATCGAACGGACAGCACGTAGAACAGTTGAGAAAGGGCAAGAGTTGTGAAAAGCATTGTCCGGGCGATCGGCAACGTCTCTTCCGTGGCGCCAGGTTCGTAGTTCATGATGAAGACCGCCAGCGAACACGCTCCCATGAACGTTCCAATTGCAATCACCATCCGACCTAGACCGTCGCTGAATATGGACGGTTCTCTGCCTCGTGGCTTCCGACGCATGACATCCTGTTCGGCCGCTTCGAAACCAAGGGCCAGGGCTGGCAGTCCATCTGTGACGAGATTAATCCAAAGGATTTGAACCGGCAAAAGGGGAAGTGGCAGCCCGAAGACGACGCCCAGGAACAGGACGAGAATTTCGCTGATGTTCGCTGTCAGCAGATATGCAACGAACTTGCGTATGTTGTCATAGACGACACGGCCTTCTTCGACAGCAGCAACGATGGTTGCAAAGTTGTCATCGGCGATGATCATTTCGGAAGCTTCGCGCGAAACGTCTGTGCCGGTGATGCCCATTGCAACACCGATTTCGGCCTGCTTCAGAGCCGGGGCATCGTTGACTCCGTCCCCGGTCATGGCAACAACCGCGCCATTGGCCTGCCAGGCCTTCACGATTCTGAGTTTGTGTTCCGGTGCGACTCGTGCGAACACCTGAATATCGGGCAGCCGATTCTGTAGTTCCTGATCCGTGACCGATTCCAGTTCCTGTCCGGACATCGAACCATCAACAGTCGGCTTCAGTCCTGCTTCTGCTGCGACAGCCCGGGCCGTTTCCTGATGGTCGCCCGTAATCATGACTGTGTGGATGCCTGCCGAATGACACTGGCGGATGGCGTCTGCGGCTTCCGGCCGAACGGGATCGTGAATGGCAAGCAAACCCAGAATGGTCAGGCCGCTTTCTGCATCGTCAGTATCGCTTTGAAGAGTATCGCGTACAGCCCATTTGCGGGCCGCCACGGCCAGAACGCGCTGTCCCCGGGATGCCAGCACTGCTGCGTGGTCGGCCCAGTGCTGATGATCGAATGGCGTAGTTGCGACGCGTAGTTCCAGTGTTTCCGCACAAAGGCTGCCGTGTGAAGTTGCTCTTTCCAGAATGCGTTCTACGGCACCCTTCACCAGCACTATTGGCTGATGCGATTCGGAAAGATGAAGGCTGCTCATCCGTTTTCGGTCAGAGGAAAATGGTCGTTCACTCAATTTCGGCCATTGAGTCTGAACAGATTCAATTGCGATTCCATTCCGGATCGCAGCTGTCAGCAATGCCACCTCCGTTGCAGTGCCAGTCGGTGTTCCGTCCGGGTCCGGACGAGCGTCGTTGCAGAGAGAAGCGGCGACCAGAACACCGCGGACTGACGTTTCGTTGTCGTGTGAATCTGTCCTGGCGGAGCCGTTATCCGCTGCGATGATTTCCGCAACGGTCATGCGATTCTGGGTGAGCGTGCCCGTCTTATCTGAGCAGATGACATCGACTGACCCGAGAGTTTCGACTGCCGACAGTCGCCGCACAATCGCATTTCTTGCAGCCATCCGCTGGGAACCAAGCGCAAGGGCAACTGTGACGATCGCTGGGAGGCCTTCAGGAATTGCAGCGACGGCCAGGGAAACGGCTGTCAGCAGCATCTCGGAGATGAGTCGCGAATTCCAGCGGTCGAATGGCTCACGGACGACACCGGCAACAAAGATTGCGATGCAGATTCCAAGGACAAGCAGGGCAAGTTGTTTGCTGAGGCGCGATAATCTTTGCTGCAACGGAGTCGGCCCGGACTGAGCCGTCGCAATCATCCGAGCGATCCGGCCCAGTTCCGTATGCGTGCCTGTTGCCGTGACGACTGCGGTCGCATGTCCGTTTGTCAGTGCGGTTCCGCAAAACAGCATGCAGCTTCGATCTGGTAGCGCTGTGGTTTCGGCCAGAGTGCGGTCATTCTTTTCGACCGCCAGTGATTCGCCAGTCAGCGGTGATTCGTCCGCTTCCGCTTCGGCTGCCTGAACGATCCTGGCATCTGCTGGAATTGCGGATCCGGCGCGGACGCGAAAAATATCGCCCGGCGTTAGTTCTGTTGCGGCGATCTTTCTTACAGCGCCGTCCCGGATGACTTCGATGTGAGGTTCCGAGAGTTTCCTGAGCGCATCAACCGCCTTCTCGGCCTTCCATTCCTGTGCAAACCCGATGATGGCGTTCCCAAACACAATCATCGCAATGAGCAAAGTATCGCTGATGTCTCCGACCAGGGCACTGATGATGCCGGCAGCCGCCAGGAGTGCCACCATCCAGTCTGCGAACTGCATGACAAACAGTTGTATCGCAGAGTGCCCGGTTGATCCCGGCAGTTCGTTTGCACCATATTGCCTGAGTCGATCCGCCGCTTCCTTTGAGGTGAGGCCTGTTTCCGCGTTCGATTTCAGTCCTGCAAGGATGTCTTCGGCTGTTCGGGCCCATACTTTTTCTTCGATCGTCAGACTCATGATGGTTATCCTTTACCTGAGGAGTCTAACCGTTGGAATAGACAAGCCAAAGGGAGCCGATTACGAGCAACAACACAAGTGCAGCATCCGGTTCAATGATCCACCACCGTTTCTCTGCTCGATACAACAAGCTCAGCATGGTCGCACATGTCGTGATGATGACACAGGCTGCCGTTATACAGTGGGTGTTGGAGACCATGGACAGGACGGGCACTGGACTTGCCAGATCAACCGCTGCCAGGATGACCATATTGAATGCGTTGCTGCCCAGAATATTTCCGATAGCCATGTCGGTCGTTCCCATCCGTATGGCGTAAAAAGTGGAAACTCCTTCGGGGAGTGATGTCATCACGGCGACAAACAAAGTGCCGAAAAATGTTCGTCCCAGACCAGTTTCTGCCGCCAGAGTATCTGCGGTGTGAGCCAGTCTGGGTGCAACGAAAAAGATGACCGCTGCGGCTGCAATGAATGCCCCGATATTGTGAGGCAAACGCCCGGGCGTTCGTTCTTTCGGGTCCTGAGAAGCTTCAATCAGGTCCGCTTCTCTTAGTCCTGACCGATCGCCCTCAACACTGCTTCGCGCTGCCGTTTTCTGATCGAGAAACAACAAACGAGCACACAGGAAATAAGTGATCAACAGTGCCCAGCTGACAGGGCCAAGACGCATTACGGACCAGGGGCAATCCAAAACAATTCCCAGCAATACGATTCCGGTCAGCATGCACGCCACAATTGCAGACAGGGCATGCGCCGCCGCCGTTTTCGAAAGAATTCGGTCAGTGTTTCGCGAGACGAGATCCATCATGGCCAGAATGAGCAGATTGATCAGGGAACTGCCGAGCACATCGCCAGCCGTCAGATCGACGGCACCCATCGTCACGGCGTTCATGCCAATCGAGAATTCCGGAAGGCTCGTCGCTCCGGCGAGAAGCACCAGTCCTGTGACACTACCCCCAAGACCTGTCTGGTCAGCAATACGGTCTGCATATCTGGCCAGGAACATTGCAGCGACGATGATCACGGCTGCAAGCCCGGTGAACGTCAGAAACAATATCAGCATGGGCAATCATCTTTCTAACGCGGGAGGATGGCATTCCATTCGAGAGCCCGCCACGACATGCGGATCGAAAGATTCCATTCCAGGAACTTCATCTCGATGGACTGCCAGGAATCGGCCTTCGCGGTCTGCAGGCTGGGGCGGTGGAGATGCAGATTCAAAGTTCACCTTTGTTTGTCTGTCTGGTAATTCTCCGGAAAGCAATTCTTCAGCTCCGAGCCTTCGTTGAGTGTGCTGTGTCGCGGTCTATACTTCGGGCTGATGAACCGCAACTGAAACCTTCGGTCTGATTTCAGAAACTCAGCATTTGAGATCAGTGCCAGCGATAAACGGCAAACAAATGACACGCGTAGCAATACTGGGAGCGACGGGATATACAGCGCTGGAACTTCTGAAGATCCTGGTGAGGCATCCGGAGGTCGAAGTGACGGCTCTGACGACACGTCAGGAGGGAAGGCCGTCGATTGCCAGCATTCATCCCTCCCTGACCGGCCTGCTGGACGTGAACTGCGAGAACCTGAGTGCAGACGAAGCGGGGCAGCGGTGTGACATTGCGTTCTGTGCATTGCCACATACCGCCAGTATGGAAGCCGTTCCGCAGTTGCTGGATGCCGGGTGCCGAGTCGTGGACCTGAGTGCTGATTATCGACTCACCGATCCTGGAGTTTATGAACAATGGTACGGGCACGTGCATACAGATCCGACACGGCTTGCCACGACTGTCTACGGTCTGCCCGAGATCTATAAAGACAAAATTCCTTCTGCTGATCTGGTTGCCAACCCCGGCTGTTACACAAGCACGTCAATTCTGGCACTTGCACCGTTGCTGGCCGCAAAACTGATCGAACCAACGGGCATTATTATCGATGCAAAAAGCGGGGTGAGCGGAGCAGGTCGAAATCCAAAGCTGGGCAACCTGTTTTCTGAATGCAACGAGTCTGTAACGGCCTATGGGATTGGGACTCATCGACACACGCCGGAAATTGAGCAGGTCTTGACGGACGTGGGAGGAGGCGACAACGTGAATGTCGCTTTCAATCCTCACTTGATGCCGATGGATCGCGGAATTCTGTGTTCTGTTTATCCAAAACTCAGGACGTCGATGAGCGTAGAGGAACTGCTGAAAGTGTACCGATCATTCTACCAGGGGCAGCCTTTCATTCGCATCGTAGATCATATTCCGGCCACAAAAGATGTGGCGCACACGAACTTTTGCGATATCACTGTGCGCATGAATCGTGAACAGCTGGTCGTCTTTTCTGCACTGGATAATCTGATCAAAGGTGCGAGCGGAGTTGCCGTTCAGAATATGAACTTGATGCTGGGGCTGGATCAGCGAACAGGCATGTTGCCTGTGCGCTGATCGTCTGCACCAGGAATGCAGGTTTGGCAGCCTGTGGAAAAACGGGACTTGTTCGAGCAGGAGGCCTGAAAACACGATGGTTTCCAGTCGTCCTGCGTGCCTGTCCCGATTCTTCAACGGACAGTTAGGTTAGGTTAGGTTAGGTTAGGTTAGTCCCTGCCTCTACTTCACTGGCTTAAAAGAATAGGCGGCCAGGTTCATCCCAACTCGGAATCGATTGTAAAACACTGGTTCGATTAGTGTGGCTTTGACCATCGATTTGAGTGACTGTTTCAGGCCGGGGCGAGTTGAGACAACGTTTGCGTCGTCCCCGGGAGATCCATGCTTTCGATCCTCCTGCGAATCCTCCCCAAGGCCATAGGCACTGGCGATGTCGCTGGTGATTGGTCGCCCCAGAAGGTTCTCCCACTTTAGTCCTCCATCGGATGTCAGCTTGATTTTCTCCATGCCGACGTCTTGCAGCATTTGCCTGAGCGTCGACGGTGTGAAGTAATTGATATGCTGCGGGGGTTCGTTCAGCATAAAGTCGTCCCTGCCAAGCATGATTGGCAGTGTCTGGTAGTTCGGGACATCGATGTAAAGAAGTCCACCGGGTTTCAGCAGGCGAAGGAGGTTTGCGAGATCGACCTTCGGCGAAAGAAGGTGTTCAAATACTTGTGCCGCATAGATGACATCGAAGGACTCTGGCTCAAACCCGATTTCATCCAGCATACCAACGTGCAGATTTTTCAGTCCGCGTTCCTTTGCTGCTCGATTGGCCCACTGGCCGATATCACAACCATGGGCATCCCACCCTCGATTCTGAGCTTGTTCAAAGAAGTACCCCGCAGCACAGGCGAAATCCAGAAGACGGCCTTTGTTCGGCACCAGTGCTTCAATTCTCTCAAGTTTTTGCTGATATTCAGCGATCACACTGGCCGAAGCAATTTTCGCATAGAGCTCGACTAGCTCTTCCTCATCACGAACAGTGTAGATTTCCTCGAGGTGCTCCGGAGTGCATCGTGGATTCATGAAAACAAAGTCACAGTTCTCGCATTTGTCGAGCTGGTAAGTGGCAATCGTTGTTTCGAACCTTGATTTCGGAGAATTGCATAAGGGGCAGTTTGAATTCACCAGCCCACTGAGCTTACTGCTTACGCCGTCCTGCAATTCTGATGTCGCCACAGCTTGTATCATGATGAATGACTTTCTTCCCAGCGTTTTGGTTTTGCCCTGCGTTGTTGAACTGCCGAGTTGCAGCAGGGATTCTGTCTCAGATTCAGTTGTCGCTGTCGTAAGGCCATCCACCTCACGGTGCTGGCCCGAAAATAGAGCTCTATCCGTTGGGTTTCCAGGTATTGTTTACTATTCATGGCTTGCCACTCAAATCGACGACGGTTTGCCGGAGCTGTTGTTTTTCTGCATCACCAACCGATCGCATATTTTTCACGCGACAGGCGTGTTATTCTGCCGGTTCACCAGCCTTTAAACGTCACCGTTTCTTCGCGTTTAATATGAGACTGCATCGGGACTTGTGTCTGCCGTTACCGGAATTTCCATCGTGGGCCAATCTTCTTGTCGCCCTGTTACAGGTACCCAGTACAGGTACCCAGTCATCTTTATTTGAATCCCATGAAGGCTGCTGGCAATGCATCAGGGTATCCCTTGTCGCAGAGATGAACTCAAACAAATGCTGGTGGGCACGATCATCGTTTGTACTGTCGTTTGTGCAGTGCTTCTGCTGATGGGACAGCCTGCCTGGTGCAAATGCGGTCGTCCTGTGCCGTGGTCGTGGGATATCTGGACAAGCCATAATTCACAGCATTTCGTCGATCCCTACACTCTGACTCATGTTCTGCACGGAATCGCATTTTGTGGGCTGATTGTCCTGCTTCCACAACGCGTTTCGTGGCTGGTACGTTACATGATTGCGTTAACGATCGAAGCCGGCTGGGAAGTCCTGGAGAATACGCCCTTCATTATCAATCGATATCGTGAAGCGACAATTTCGCTGGACTATCTCGGTGATTCGACGGCCAATTCCTGCGTTGACATACTTGCCTGCGGTGCTGGTTTTCTGTTGGCACGACAGATTGGTTTCCGATGGTCGACTGGACTCTTTGTCGCAACCGAACTGTTTCTATTGCTGACAATCAGAGATAGCTTGCTGCTGAACATCCTGATGCTGATTTACCCTCTCGATTCCGTTCGCGAATGGCAGATGCCATGACCTGCCAGACACAGCGCCTGCAGGTTTCTGCGATTGGGAAAACTAGTCAATAACGGATCGGCTTCAGTCAGCTTTGCGCGTCAGCAGGACTGTTGCCATGCTGAGGATGTCGTCGTTCTCTCTCGCAAATTGTTCCAGCAAATCCAGACGATTGGCGTCGACGCAGGCTTCAGTAAATGAAAAGCCTGCTGGGTCTTCAAGACGATTGAGGAAAGGAGCGGCAACTTCAAGTGCCTGAGACAGCTGCCCAATTCTCTGGCCAAGATCGACGACAACAAATGCAATCAGTTTCTTATCCGGTTCATCAGGCTCGGCATTCAGCCGATCGATGAAGTACTGAAGGGAATCTTCCGGGTTGATGCCCGCAATGGCATGCAGGAAATGCAGATGCCCGTTGTAGTAGTCGTCGAATGGAACGTCAGCCGGGTATCGGAGTGGTTCTGCCAGGCGCGAACCGTATTCTGCGAGTTCGATGGCCTGCTGTAGTTCGGGAGCGTCGCTGTTAAGATGGCGAGCAAATCCGACAGTGGCGTGCAGGTGGGAAACATCGATGTGGTAATTACCGTTTTCGAACAACCATTCGCGACCCGAAATAAGTTCACTCAATGTTGCTTTCCCATTGAGTACGGGCATCCTGGATTCAACATCGTGCCGAACGCTGCGCTGCAGGTCCGAATAGATGTTTTGCACCATCATCGCGGCGGCCTGCTGGCGTTCGTCAGGGGACATTTGAGGCATTAATTGCCCCATGGCAGTGACGGTGTTACAGGTTCCATGCGTCTTCAGCAGGAAGTAGAGCCCCCGAACGTAATGGGCCCCCTCGTACAGGGCAAGGTTCAGAATTTCGTCGAATGCTGCGTCCGGCTCCCCTGGGATTGCAATTTTCTCAATGGCATCCTGGACGGGCTTTGGTTCGCCAATGGTGCGAAAGTAGGCCCATGCATCGGGCAACCGACCGTCATCCAGAAACAGCTGACCAATTTCCCTCGCAGCATTCAGGTAAGCTTGTCGGTAGGCGGTTTCATTCTCGGCCGGAATTCCAGCGAGCGAAGCGGGGCGAGTAACTGGCAGTCCCATCTGCTGCCGTACCTGCATCATCTTCGCGTCAAAAAGTCGATGGTAATCTTTCCGGGCCAGCAGGTTCGTTTCCACTGCCGTCAGAACCGCCGTCGCGTCCATCGGTCCAGCTTCGTTCTTTGGCAGTGATTCTTCGAACGATTGGATCTGAGTCATTGTTAGTCGCAGGTCGCGCAGAGCGTTTGAGATGAGATTGGTAACGGGACTCAGGATTTTATCAGTTCTCACTCCGCATTCAAACCGCTGAGGCCGCACTATGGGAATTGTCGCCCGGACGAGCTGCCGGGGGAATCAAGGCGAGTTGTCGTTCTTCTTTCGCTCCTGTTTTCGCTGACCTCGGCGAATTGTGGTGGGGTCGAAGGCAGGGTTCGGTTCAGATGGGCGGGGGGCGTTGAGTGAAGTCTGCCAGTTCGTCAGCAGGCTGAGCAACTGCTGAGTTTTGTCCCGGTTCGACTGTGCCAGATTCTTCGACTCACCAGGATCGTCGGCGTCCGGCAGTCTTCAACAGCCCAGCGTCTCCGGCTTTCCTTAACCGGGCCGGTCGGGGTTTCGTCTTCACCGTCCGTTTCCGTCGGGACCACCCCGGCCAGGACCACGCTTTCTGCCCGGATCTCGGGCTTCCTGCTGACCGCCATCCGACGGTTTCGAATACGTCACCTTCAGGTCAGCGCTGTCCAGAATTGAGTCTCTGATCTGCGTCAGCAACACTTCGCGAGTGATTTCGCCAGCCGAGTCTGCGAAGTGCGGCACAGCGGACAGAGCGTAGATGTGCAGGGTATAGGTGTGAAGTCCGCCACCGGCGGAATGAGGCGGCACATACGACAACTCAGGCTTCCAGGTGGTGCCCAGCTTGCCGATACCGGTCATGTTTGCGGGAATACTGGTCACCGTCGGCGGAATGTCATAAACGACCCAGTACGTTTTCATCACATTGTTCCGGTCCAGATGATCCATCACGATCGCGAAGCTCTTCGTCCCGGCCGGCGCGCCGGTCCATGCCAGCGGAAGGGTGGCCCCTTTGCCGTCGCCGGTGAATTCGTCGGGCAGCGGATCACCGTTAGCGACAGCCCGACTGGTCAGTCTGAAGTTGCCGCTTTGCCGGGGCGTGATGATCGATGGAGGCGCGTTCGACTGTGCTCCGTCGGTCGGACGCGGCGGTCGTTCACCTGTGCCACCGCGTCGGCCATCGCCGCGAGCACTTCCGCCGCTCTGGTTTCCTCCGCGTGAGTCTCCACCACGCAGTTCGTCGGCTGTGATCCGGCCATCGTTGTTTCGATCGAGCGATTTCAGTGCGCGAGCAGCATTTCGCAGTTCCGCACTGTCGATCTGGCCGTCACCGTCGGCATCCAGTACTTCAGCAACCGGATCTGGTGTGTTGCCTCGGGGAGGCTCATCGGCTGGTCGACGCGGATCACCTGGTAGCTGATCCTGTGGACGGCTGTCGCGTGGCTGCCCGCCCGGTTTCCGACCGCCTGGTGGAGGATCCGCATTTCTTCGACCTCCACCACCGCTGTCGCCACCACGACCACCTCCACCCGGTCGCGGAGTATATGTTTCTGTCTGTGAACCGCGTGGTGAGACAAACTGAAAGGTCGCCGTACCGTTTTGGGAAACGGTGTATTCCACGGACCGCTTTTCGCCATTGACTTCAAATCGCACGATGTAGCTTCCCGGCTTCGGTGTTTCAAAACCGGTGATGCGGGCTCCCTTGAGCGGTGGCAGTGCTGCCCGAGGACTCTGAGCACGCGGCTGTGGATCAACCTGACCATCGCGTTCGACGACTTCGCCGTAGAAACCGCCGTTCAGATAGGGATACGTTTTCGTCGCGTGATAGTGATACGCGCCATCGGGGCCCTTGTGACCGTTCAGCCAGTCGAGATCTTCGGGAGGATTCCCGTCCGGATCGTTGTAGCCATAAATCGGATATCCATCCAGCGCCACGGCGACCGGATTGCCCGCTCCGACAATCTTCTCCAGATGCACGGGAGCAATGTGATAGTGATAATCGTCGCCGCGTCCACAATGCCCGCCCCACTGATCAAGTTCTCCGGCCAGCAGAGTGTCCGTTCGACCGTCGTTCTTGATGGGATTGAAGATCGGGACACCATTCGCCGCCAGAGCAATCGCGCCGCGGAAGAAGTGTTCCTTTGCCGACAGGGGATTCTTCGCCGGAACCGGATGCAACGGAATTCGCCAGGCGTTGTTACCGGAGTATGCCTGCGGAAGCGGAACCTGCTGCTGCCAGGCAGTGATGCCGATCATCATCGGATGATCGGGTATGCCGTTGGATTCGACGTACAGAAAGTTGCGGTCGGAACGTGTCTTCACGGATTCGCGAAACGGCCGGAAGATGTCGGCCAGAGACGATGTTTGTGTGTTCTGCGAGACCGCAGCAGGCAGGGCCGTCAGTTGCCACATCGGCACAGTATTCAGCAACCGAATCTGCTCACGCCGCTGCTCGATGTACGCTCGGTCCGTTCCAGAAAGTTGCCCCGTGGGCAATGCGATCACATTGCCGTTGGATGTCTGCAGCTTTACATGCTCATCATTTGCCGTCAGCAAATCCGCCCGAATGCTCTTCGGCGTTCGCGAAACCGTCCAGTCCCCTACATGCCACGTGCGTCCGATTGTGTCCGGATTGGCATGCGATTCATCATGCGAATGTTCGCTTCCATCATGCGCCATCGCGTTCGATCCAAAGCAGACGCATAGAACTGATACTACGCACATCATGAGCGTGTCGCCTAGGAAACGTCGAAGGCGTTCAACAACAATGCCCGAGGTCGCGCAGCGCACCCCGGGATCGTTTTGAATGCCGGCATTCAGCCGCAAGGAAGTCAGACGATCAATGATTGAAACGTGGAAGTGGTTGTTGGTCATGGGACAATCTCTTGTTCGAATCGATTTGCACACAGTGTTTTTAATCGCTTAACCCCAATACCGTTCAAGATGTCGTGGGAGTCGCCAGACTTGCCGCAAAAACACTGGGATCTCTGGCGAGATCCACTACATTATTCCCGTTCGTTGAACGAACGGCCTACCCAAAACACTTCACGACATCGACCTCGGATTGCGCCGGGGCAACTGGGCTGCGTTGTATGACTCCCTCGCGATCAATTCCCTCCGCCCTGCGGTCGTCCACGGCCTGGCCTGTCGCCGCGTTGACCGCCACCTCGCGGGCCGCCGCCCTGCGGGATGACGTCGGTGAGTCCTCGAAAATCGGGGCGTTCTTTTCCGTCCGGCGGTGACTTCACGACCGTTCGGAACAGAACCACATTGTCCAGCTTCACGTCGTCGGACCAGATGAACTTTGCTCCCTTGAAGTCATGTTCAAAGAACGGTTCTTTGGGGCCGATGTCCTCTTCGGAATATTCTTTGGCTTGAGGCCACTGGCTGTCGTCGAAGTCATTGGCATACCAGTTGTCCGGAATCGGTATACTTTCGACTCGCGGATTCTTTGTGTCTCCGCCGACCGGCCCCCACGAAAACTTTTTCGCTTTCCATGAAGCGCTGGTGACAGTGCCGTCGCCGAGTTTCAGTATGAAGCCGCCGTCACCGATATTGGTGTTGGCGTACTCCATGCCGGTTTTCGGATCCGCGTTATCAATGGCCATCACCGCAATCGTCATTGGATACGCCGGAAGCACATCCACTGACACCACGTTGTGAGGCACGAATGCTATGGAATCGACGGCCACCAGTTCGCCGTTGATGTACAGCCGGAATGAATTGTCAGCGTACACATTGGCTTTGATCGTGTCTTCGATACGCGGTTTTCGCGGTGGTTGGGCGGAGACTGCCACCGGCAGTAGTGCCACACTGAGTATCAGAATGCACAACACGGATCCCTTTGCGCCTTGGCGCCTCTGCGTGAGAATGTGCTCTCGGTGACGAGGTTCACGCAAAGCCGCCAAGACGCGAAGGGTTGAAGACTGAGGGCAAGTAAGATGACGGAAAATGAGATAGCGAAGATTGTTGTTGATGTGGCGTATCATGTTCGATTGGGTCCGGGCCTGCTGGAATCGGTTTACCAGGAAGTCATGGTCTATGAATTGCGGAAACGTGGACTCAACGTCATGGCAAAGGTTCCGGTTCCTATGGTTTGGGATGAGTTGGAATTTGAGAAGGGTTTTGAAGCGGACCTGATTGTGGAAAGCCTATTAATTGTCGAATTAAAGTCGGTGGAGGCCGTTTACCCTGTTCACAAAAAAAACAACTGTTGACGTATCTGCGTTTGAGTGACAAACGACTTGGGTTGCTGATTAACTTCGGAGAGGAGTTGATCAAAAACGGGATCTCGCGAGTGGCCAACGGAGTGAAAGACTACCGATAGAGCTCACGCAGAGGCGCGAAGCCGCAAAGTTCATTTGTTACGCCTCTGTTCTTCTCTTTGTGCCTTCGCGCCTTTGCGTGAGACAGGATTCTTCGCCGGATCGTAGTTCGGATTTGGCTTCGCCATTTGTGCCTCCATATCACCGAGATACTTCACCAGCAGGCGGTCAAGTTCTTTGCCTTTCTGCGGCATCTGTTGAGACAGCATAGAGCTCACGCAGAGGCGCGAAGCCGCAAAGTTCATTTGTTACGCCTCTGCTTCTCTCTTTGCGCCTTCGCGCCTTTGCGTGAGACAGGATTCTTCGCCGGATCGTAGTTCGGGTTTGGGACCGCCATTTGGGCGTCGATGTCGTGCAGGTATTGCACCAGCAGTTTGTCGAGTTCCTTTGCTTTCTGCGGCACCTTTTGAGACAGGTCGTTTTGTTCAGAAATGTCGGCTGCGATATCAAACAGAGCCAGGCGGTTGTCTTCGTAGAACTTCATCAGCTTCAGGTTGCCCAGGAACAAGGCCGAATGCGGTCCGTCGCCGCCCTGATAGTGCGGGAAGTGAAAGATCATTTCTTCACGCGGACGTTTTACAGCGCCTTTGCCGTCGTCCAGCAGGTTGACAATGCTGCCACCTTCGATGTTTTCGGGGAGTTTCGAAGCGGGAATTCCGGCCCATTCGCAATACGTTGGAAAAAGGTCGTAGCCGACAATGCGTTCGTGGCACCATGAACCTGCCGGAATGCCGGGGCCTCGGATGATGAACGGACTGCGAATGCCGCCTTCCCAGACGCCGCCTTTTCCGCCGGACAGACCGCCGCGCGCCCCGCCTTTGCCTCCCTTACCGCCACCTCCTCCACCGCTGCCGTTGTCGGACATGTAGATGACGAAGGTGTTGTCGGCCAGTCCGAGCCGATCGATCGCGTCCACGACCATGCCGACTCCGGTGTCAAGGTTCTCGGCGATGGCCGCACTGCCAACGCGTTTGTCATCTTCGGAACTGTTCATCCGCTGAGCGTACTTCGCCAGCGTTGCCTTCATCGCGTTTTGTGGAGCGTGCAGCGCATGCCAGGACATCTGGATGAAGAACGGTTTTCCGGCCTGCTTGTTCTTTTCCATGAACACGATGGCTCGCTTTGCCATGCCGAAGATGTCAGCCGGGTTGGGATCGCCGTACTGATGAGCGTATTCGTTGCCGATGTCGCCATCGCCGTCGTCGTAGCCATTTGCCGCCGGGCCGCCGCCGTTGATGTGCCACTTGCCGTAGTGAGCGGTCGCATAACCGGCGGACTGCAGCAGCTCGCCGATGGTGGTTTCGTTGCGATTGATCTGTTTCACATTCCGCGGCTCCAGCATGCGGTGACCGGTTTCCACCGGTGCGGCTTTGGTCCAGTGCAGTGCCGCGGGAGACTTGCCGGTTTGCAGACTGATTCGCGTCGGCGAACAGACAGATGCCGGAGCGTAGGCTGCGGAGAACCTCATGCTTTGTGCAGCCAGTTTTTCCAGATTTGGCGTGTCAACGACGGAATTCTTCGACCATGCCAGCTCCGGGTGCATCGCCACGGAAAGCCCGTTCCATGCCTGGTCGTCGGACATCATGAATACGATGTTGGGCCGATCGGCGGCGTGGGCCAAACCGCATGTGATGGAGAAGAGCAGAAGCATGGTCTCACGCAAAGGCGCAGAGACGCACAGTTTTCGTGGTTTCATTGATCTTTCTTCCTTTGCAGCTTAGCGCTTTCGCGTGACCTCTTGTGCTTCGATAACATACGAATAAGTCGCATCACCGTTTTGCTGGTTCCCGCGTTCCGCTTCGGGCAGATAGGTGCGAACGTAATCCACACGAGCCGACTGACCATCCGTGCGAACCCGGACGAACCCGCTGCTGCCCTGAATTTCGCCGTTCAGGTAGCCATACTCCTCGGCGCTCTTTGTTCCGGATCGCGGATGCCCCGGCTGGGGAACCAGTTGATAGACGATGCCGTCGAGGTCCTGCTTGATGAACATGTGGTCGTGTCCGTGAAACACGATGTCCACACCGTGTTCGACCAGAAGCTGATGAATGGGTTTTGCCCACCCCGATCGATGCCGACGGAATTCGTCCTTCCCGGATGCACTTTCTCCGCCCCATTCCCAGAACGGAGCCGCCTCGACGCCACCGCGTTGATTCCGGTCGCTGCCTCCCACCAAGTGATGCAGAAACACAAATCGCAGACCTGCATTGCTTTGTTCCAGCGACCGCTTCAGCCACTGATACTGATGTTCGCCGAGTGTCCAGTACCAGTTGTCGTTGTTGCCACCTCGCGATCGCGTGGTTGTGTACCGAAACGGGTCGAGCACAACGAACTGACACCCGCCCCATTCAAACTGGTAGTAATTTTCCGGCAGACCGACACCACGCTCCGACTGATCATTGCCGGTGTAGAAACTGTTCGGCTGTGGATTGGGGATGTATCGTTTGCGAGTATTGGTGGCCCAGACGTTCGAACCGCGATTTCCGTTTTCGCCGTCATGATTTCCCAGGGCAAAGTACAGGGCCGACGAATGGCAGAGATGGCCCAGATAGTATCGCTGAGCAAGGTATTGCGGTTCCGATAACTCCGGCTGCACGTACTTGCCCGTCATGAACGTGTCACCCAGAGCAAAATGGAAATCCGGCTGATCGGCCAAAGCGTTTGCCAGCGTCTGCAGATAGACGTCTCCACTGGTGTTCTCGTCCAGGTGCGAATCGGCCTGCACAGTGAAGACGAACGCCTCTCCGGGAGCACGCTGCGTGTGAAATGAGTATTCGTCGCTTTCGATTTTGCTGCCGTTCAGTTCGTAGGTGAGTCGGTAGTAGCAGCGGCTGTTTGGCGGCAGCGAATCGATGACAAAGTCAAACGGTTCACCGGCCCGGAAGTCGTGAGCCTTTGTTGACCGGGTTAGTTCTCCGGAGCGACTTCCGTAATCCAGCATTGCTCTGACATCGTTGTGGAACAGAACTCGAACGGTCCCGCTACGGTCCGTCAATCGTCCGACGAGAATGTTGAACGGATGATCGGGGACGTTGTTGGCCGGCGGAGGCGTGGTATAACCGCCAAGTCGACTTCCGGCTTTGGACTGTCCTTTTTGAGCGAAGGCCGAATTCATGGGGGACATGAAGAACAATGCCAGCAATACTGCTGCACACCGGAATAAAACACATGAGCGTCGGACCTGTGCTGTATCGTCCTGAGGAAGGCTAAGATCCATCAGCCCGTTTAACCCGATGCCGAAGGCGAGGCCTGTCCTCCTCGCGGCAAGCCTTGCCTTCGTCGGGTTAGACGAAGTGAAGACGCGTGTGGTCGCGGTATTGTTTTCGGACGGTGTGATGTTCATGGTTCGTGGTCAATCCTTCGCCCGCTTGCGTGGTGCGATTCGTGGGAGAAGAAGTCGTCAGGTAACCGGGACTGGTCGGTCAGTTCCAGCAGCACACTGTTCGGGCCGCCGCGTCCTTTGGGAAGGCGTTCCAACAACATGCGGTGAACGGCTCCGGATGTTGCGTCGTACCAGATGCTGACTTGTTTCGGCCCTCCCGTTGCGGAGGCTTTGCGAGTCGCGTTCATTCGTCGCCAGCCTTCCGGAGTCTTCTCAGGAGACAGATCAATTTCGTAAGATTCCTGCAACTGCCGCAGGCTGTTTCGCATGTCGATGAACGGAATGGCTTGCTGCTGGCCAGGAACGGCCCCACGAAACCGCGTGGTATCACTGCTCACACGCACGCGTCCCCGAGGTGGAACAGACCATGCTGTTTTCTCGTTGCTGCCTGTAATGAACTCGGTTCCGTCGGCAAAGTAACGGACAAGGACGTACTGATTCGGGCCTCGCACATGCAGCAATGCACCATCGACGGACGGCTTCGCACCACGGACAGTGGATGGCAGCGTTTCTGAATCTACCTCCTCCTCCAGTGCCGTCACGAGATAGGTGCGATCCAACGCGGCTTCACTGGCCTGAATGATTCGCTGTAACTCAACGCTGGCAGCCAGCGCTGGTGAACTGACGGATTGCCAGAAGATCAATCCCAGGACCAGAGTGAGGCACAGGGCGCTGGAGAGTGCAAGCACAGTCCGGAGTGATCGGCTGTGACGTCCATAGGTAACCCGACGCGTAAGCGAGGGATTGGTTGCGGTGCCAGCACTCTGTCCCTCGCTCACGCTTCGGGTTACGAGCAACTCTTCGCCCGCGAGCACTTGAGCCCGCAGTCGATCATGCAGGAGAACGGTTTCCGCAAATTGCCGTGCGTGCTCGGGCGATGCTTTGATCCAATTCGCCAGCTCAACCTGTTGTTCGGCATTGAGCGTCTCGTCCAGGTATCCGTGGATCAGATCTGTTGCGGAAGCAGACATCAGGCCACTCCCTCTACCGTTTTTCGGTTGATGCAATCTCGCAACTGATCCCGGATGCGCTGCAGCGCCTTGGCCACCGCGTTCGGTGCCATCCCCAGCTTCTCCGCAATGCTGGCTGGCTTGAGATCATCCTGATAGCGAAGCTGGCACAACTCACGGGCACGACCCTCCAGCAGCTTCAGACATTCTGAGAGGGCATCCATCTTATGATGCTCCTCTGGCGAGACTTTGGAGAATACGGTCGCCAGACAACTCACCGTTTCTTCGTCGAACACAAGCCGACCACGTCTGCGCCGTCGCAGGTACAGACCAATCTGATTGCGTGCGACTCCCATCACCCACGGAACAAACGGCTGGTTTGGGTCGTAGGCGTCGTATGATTCGATGGCCGCTACGGCAATTTCCTGCAACACATCGTCCCGATCCCCAAAGTCCCGCACGACCGACGTCACGAAGGCGGACACCACCGGTTGGGCCAGTGTCCATAATCGCATTGCCTGTCGTGATTTCTCATCCATTGTGCATTTCCTGTTTGAGTCACCGATTACTTATCCGGTCCCCGCGAATCGTGACGCGCTTTCTGAGAAATTTTCATAACGAGGGCAGGGTGTCGCAGACCTCGAACCTCTGGCCCGGTAGAGCTGGCAATCTTGTTGAGATGTTACTTTGGGCGACACCAATGCAATCAGCAACGGTGTTCTCATTCAAGAGTGCGAGGTCCGGATTGGAAATCGCAGAGCGAAGGAAGCCATCTGAGTTGCCGCGACAAGATGAGTCCGGGAGAGCCGTTCCTGCCAGTCTTCCAACGCGGGCGAAGGCCATGTCCGCGAATAAGTCTGGGGCATTGATGGTCGCGATTCTTATCAGGAGAGCTGATGATCGCGTCGCGTTCGAGGAGAAACAGGTATTACGCCCGAGTGGATTCGAACCACTGACCTACCGCTTAGAAGGCGGTTGCTCTATCCAGCTGAGCTACGGGCGCATTTTCTGTTCGATACCAGTCTCTTTTGCGCTGGGACTGGTCCGGAATCCATGACCTGACAGATTGCACATCCATTGGGATCGGGATGCATTCTGAAAAAAGTATCCGACGGGCGACAAGGATTGGTCGAAGGCCGTAAAACCTGCAAAATCACATCCTGTCGTTTCATTCATCACACACCGGGGTGCGGGTGAAATCGAACGCAGGACAGCAACGACGTCGGAGGAGCACGGATCCGGAAACAAAGTTTGCGGGAGTATCTCCCCGTAAAAGATTATTTGCAAGCCGGATCGATATGCCGTGCGCGGCAATCCTTCCGGCGAATGAAGGTTTTGCGGGGGTTGAATTGTCAGATACGACCGGCGATGAATTGCCAAAACAAAAGAATGCAAGTCCTCAGGTGAGGAGCTGTTTGAATGATCCTGGCCTAGTTCAATTCCAAAATCTGTACCGCATCCACGACAACATGACCTTTTGTACCGGAATTGGAAACCTCAATTTCCACGGTTTGTCCGGCCGTCAGTCGCGGTGACTGCAGTGGCTCAAATAGCTTTTCAATACTGGCTGCCTTCTGCTGGTCCACAAAGTGAGTGGTCGACTGGCCAGCAATTGTCACCACAACAGGAACACGGGCAGCTCGATTTGGGTTCGCCGTGTAGCCAAGTCGAATGCTGTAGTTGCCGTCTTTTGGAATCCTGACACGAAACGTGAGTGACTTGCTGCCTTTTCCTTCGTCACCGTCATGGAGATAAGATGTACCCACAAACGGGGCAACGGTATTCCCCGAACTCCAGATTCCTTTCATTTCGGCGTCGACGTCGTCCAGCACGATTCCTGGCAACTGTTCCTTCGTCAGGACTCTGGCCTGTTTCAGATTTGCTGGCAGGTCCAGTACCTGACCATCCGCCAGAAGAGTCTCCTTTAAAACATTCGGAGGTAATTCCTGCAGCGTGACATTGTTCTTCGCTGCGAGCACGGCTGCTGTTGCCGCACTTTGACCGAGAATCATGAACACTGGTTCCATGCGAATGGAACCATAGGCTGCGTGGGTGGCCGACAGACAGACCGGTACTGTGAGATTGATGGCCTGACCCTTTGCGGGGATGATTGATCTATAGCTGATCAGATACGGCCCGCCTGGTGACACCTGGATATCTCCTTCGTCCTGTGCGAACCCCGCCTCCGTGACGTAACGCCGTACGTTGTGAGAATCCATGTTGTAGCTGCCAATACCGACCGCGTCATCTACTTTGCGGATGCGACGACAGTCCTGTTCCGTGACAACATAATCGCTGACCATACGACGCGCTTCACGGATGTAAAGCTGATGAGGCCAGTGACCGGATTCAACAAATTCGTCCTTTGCCAAACCCCATTGCGACATGTGCTTTCGCACGGATTCAGGCACACGCGGATGGTTCGCCAGGGTCCACATCAGACCTTTTTGATAGTCTTCGTGGTCGCGTATGATCGCTTCGCGCTGCTCGTATGTTCCATCCGGATATTGGTAGTTTCCACCCAGGTAATCGGTGGAGAACGCGCAGTTGTTGTTTGTGTCTGTCTTGCCGTTCGGCATCATCGAAGGCGCCAGTGGGACACGCAGATCTCCTGCTTCAAAATTTCTCAGCAGCAATTCGTAACGTCGCTCATCGTAGTGGGTGGGTTTCGGAAAGGGCACCCGATTCGCTGGAACGTTGCTCATGCACATTCGAAAACAATATGCCTGGACGCGATGGTCCGCAGCGCCCTCGGCCCCGGTGCCGGAATCGTCAATCTCCGGTAAGAGGCCGCTCGAACTGTCACCGGGTACGTTGTAGGGGTCAACATTCTTCACGAACCGATGGTTGTGAACGTTCTTGTGAGGTTGGTTGCCGTTCAGGGTCTCACCGTATTGCGAATTGGATTCGCGACCGACGGTGTAGGTGACGCCGGCAGCCGCCATTAGATCCCCTTCGTACGTGCAGTCGATGAATTGGTCGCCCGTGTAAACAGTGCCGGATTCCATCCGGATGCTGACCAGACGATGGTTTTCCTGGATGACGCCGTTGGTTCGATCCAGTCTCTCTCCAAACACGACGCTGACATTCGTTTCCGCAAGCATATCGCGAAAAGTTGCTTCAGCCACATGTGGCTCGAACGTCCACATGGCATCTTCGTTTGGGCGGTAGCGATTGTAGTCGCCTGGTTTTTCATGAACCCACGCGTCCGGGCTGTCGTAATGCTTCTTGATTCGCTGGTAGAATTCCCGCGAAATTCCTCCGATCATGCGTTTGTCCCCGCTGTCGGTCATACCGAGCCCACCAGAAGTGAGTCCACCGAGGTGCGAAGTCGGTTCAATCAGAACGGCCGATTTGCCCATTCGAGCGACCTGTATGGCAGCGACCACTCCGGCTGAGGTGCCGCCGTAAATGATCACATCGGCCGTCGTTTTACTTTGCGTCTCCATAATTGCAGCCGTGGCTGTTGTCTGGATAAGGCTGAGTTTGGGCGATAACACGCCGGGCAACGCCATAAGAATGCATGCCACTGTGGCGGATGTCATAAGGCGCTTCATAGATTCAGCTCCAGAAAAAATGGCTTACTACGATAGAAACCGGATACTCAGGGACAACGCGGTCGTTCATGCTGTGGACGACGCCGATTAAAGCAGGAGACGCTGTCATTCGGCTGGTGAAGAATGACTCAGAGAATAACGAAGATTGACATCGGGCGCTTATTCAGACGAAATCAGATGGGCTTTTCTTGCATTGATGACTGCAAGAGGATCTGACGGCACAACTTCCGGATTGACGTAGTGACGAAGATCCCGGAGTGCGATGACTTTGTAGTCTTCCAGCTTCAGGTACTTCAGATAAGCCTCAAAGTTCTGGCTCGTACTGCTGACCCAATTGTGCGCGGTATCGGGGACACCATGAAACTGAAGAATGGCGACGCGACCATTCCGGGCCTGTTCGGCCGCGCGAATAAAGTTTGCCAGTGTCCAGTTCGGGCGCGCGTCACCAGCCGATGGCAGCAGAAGGGGATGGTCTTTTCCCGGTTCGAATGCGAATCCCTGACCTTCCTCATACGGGTACTCTGGCGCGCCCCCGCGGCGGGCAAATATGATGCCATGTTGCTTCATCACTTCGAATGCCGCCGGGGTTGTTGCATTGCCGGGCCACGCGAAAGTCACGGGAGAAGGAATCCCATTGTCTCTGCACCTGGATGCAATGGCCTCCAGTTGCTCGGGAAGTTGCGCCAGGGTCTTATCGGTGATCCCGAGATGATCGCGAGTGTGGTTGCCAATTTCGAATCCTTCTTCGTGAAGCTGTCGAATTTCCTGCCACGTCATGTAGTCCGTTTTGTTGTCACGGAAGTCAAATCCTTCCGTTATGAAGAACGTCGCACCGAATCCATATTCTTTGAGCAACGGCCTTGCGATTGTGAAATGCGATTTCGCGGAGTCATCAAATGTCAGCACAACCAGCTTGTCCGGAACAGATGGACGAACGATCTGTGTTTTGCTGACCGTCGCAGCGGACAGGCCACGTGCGGACTTGTCTGTTGTTGGTTTGTCACTGGGTGCACCTGGTGATCCTGCGAGAGTCGGCAGGGCCAGTGAAACCAGCGCGGACAGTGAAACCAGCAGGATGGCGAGGTGCTTCTGCATCATGGACCGATCTTCATGAGGGATTCGAGGAATTCGATGAAGTCATCATTTTCTCGGCGATCAGATCCCTGACGTATCCGGTTGTTTCCGCGATCGGAACTTTGCTCGCATCTTTGTCCGTTCGCCATTTCACTTCTGTGACGCCTTCGGCAAGACCCTTGCCTCCGACGGTAATCCGGAGGGGAATGCCGATCAGATCAGCATCTTTAAATTTGAACCCCGGGCGTTGGTCACGGTCATCCATCAGGACATCAATCCCAGCGTTTCCAAGTTGTTCGTAGAGAGTATTCGCGACCTTCATGACGGCATCGTCACTGACATTTAACGGGATGATCTGCACAGAGTAAGGTGCGACAGCCAGTGGCCAGATAATCCCACCTTCGTCGTGGCAGGTTTCAACGATTGCGGCAACAACACGTGTCACACCGATGCCGTAACATCCCATGATGATGGGGTGAGCTTCTTCATTTGCGTCGACAAAGGTTGCGTCAAGTGACACGCTGTACTTGGTGCCAAGCTTAAAGACATGGCCCACTTCGATTCCGTGGACAATCTCCAGCACCCCATCGCATTTCGGACATGAGTCGCCCGCTTCAGCGTTTCGCAGGTCGAAGGTTTCCGGGAGCTCAAAATGTGTGCCCGGTATCACTCCTGTCAGGTGTGCGTCTTTTTCATTCGCTCCGGTGATGGCGGAGGAAATTTGAGCGACATCGTGATCTGCAATGTACGCACATTGAATTCCGACGGGGCCTGCAAACCCTACGGGAGCCCCTGTCACTTTGAGGATCGTGGCCTCGTCTGCCAGTTCGACTGTGGTGGCCTGGCAGGCCCGTCGAATTTTTCCTTCATTCGCTTCGTGGTCGCCGCGAAGCAGGACGGCAACCGGTTTTTCATCCACAGAGTAGATGAGTGTTTTGATGAACGAAGTCGGAGCCGCGTTCAGCATCTTGCTGACCTGTTCGATGCTGCCTGCATTGGGCGTTGCAACTTTGGCAGGATCGGCCGCTTCATTCACCTTTGTTGGCAGATTCGACACGCGTCCGGTGTCGGCGCGTTCCTGATTCGCCGCGTAGTTGCACCCGGGGCAACGGACGACGAAGTCTTCGCCATTGTCTGCCGGGGCCATGAATTCATGTGATGCATCGCCGCCGATGGGACCGCTTTCTGCTTCAACCGGCAGGTATTCCAGGCCGCAACGTTCAAAGATTCGGCAGTAGGCATTGTACATCGCATCATAGGCGGCATTCAGTTGTTCGATGGAGCTGCCGAAGCTGTAGGCATCCTTCATCAGGAATTCGCTGGTTCGCAAGACACCAAACCGGGGGCGTTCTTCGTTGCGAAACTTTGTTTGAATCTGATAAAGCGTGATGGGAAGCTGACGATAGCTGCTGATGTGGCGTGCCATCAGGTCCGTGATCACTTCTTCGTGCGTCGGGCCGAGAGCAAAATGCAGTTTGCGATCGCCTCGTTTTGCTTCGAAGTTGAACAGCACATTGCCAAAGGCCTCTTTACGGCCGGTTCGTTCGAAGATTTCAATAGGCTGCAATGCAGGCATGAACAGTTCAATTGCCCCGGCCTTGTCCATTTCCTGACGGACGATTTCACTGACCTTGCGAACCGCGCGGTAGCCCAGGGGCAGGTAGGTGTAAGATCCTGCCATCAGTTGCCGAATCAGGCCCGCTCGCAGCATCAGCTGGTGGCTGGGAACTTCGGCCTCGGACGGGACTTCCTTCATGGTGGGGATGAATGTCTGTGACCAGCGCACGATAGTATCCTTATGGAGTGCGAAAAATTCGCGATATCAACATGCACACGATGTGCAGGGGGTGTGGCGAGAAACCAGCATTATCCGTGAGGCGTCTTGCAGGGTTCGACACAGGCAGAGGGCATACACCTTTGCCGGGAGCCGCGGATTCTAGCAGAGGTCGGATTTCAGCAAACTGATTCTCAAAAGTGCCTGTTTCTGTGATCTGAGAGGCATTTTTGAGAGCTGTAGATGGGATTGAGCACCCTGGATTGGCGCTCTGGGATGGGGTCGTTAAAGTGGCCTGGAGTAATCGAGTCCTGCCAATTTCAGGGCTCGCAATCTGCGAGTGGGACCGCGAGCGACCATTGGCTGAGAGCGACCATTGGCTAAGAGCGACCATTGGCTGAGAGCGACCACGGGATCTGAGATCCTGAAATAAGAGGTCGACTCGTGTGAATGATGCCTCTACCTCCATGCGGCAGATCGATTTCGGGTCAAGGGCGGTGCCCTTGTGATAAGTCCCCCTGTCTTCAGAAACACGGCAATTCCATGATCAAATTAGGTATCAACGGCTTTGGTCGTATCGGACGAATGGTGTTCCGCGCGGCCGTTCAGAATTTCGCAAACGACATTGAAGTAGTGGGTATCAACGACCTGCTGGAGCCAGAGTACCTGGCCTACATGCTGAAATTCGATTCAGTTCATGGTCGTTTTCAGGGTGAAGTTTCCGTGGATGGGACGGACCTTGTGGTGAATGGCAGGAAGATCCGGCTGACTGCCGTTAAAGATCCATCAACACTGAAATGGGACGAAGTCGGGGCAGACGTCGTTGTTGAATCCACGGGGCTCTTCCTCACCGACGAAACCGCTCGCAACCACATCAAAGCTGGTGCGAAAAAAGTCATTATGTCTGCACCATCGAAGGACGAAACTCCCATGTTCGTCTACGGTGTGAATCACACTGGCTATGCTGGTCAGGATATTATCAGCAATGCGAGCTGCACAACGAACTGTCTTGCACCGCTGGCGAAGGTGATTAACGACAATTTTGGCATCAAGCGTGGCTTGATGACGACTGTTCACGCTGCAACCGCAACTCAGAAGACCGTCGATGGTCCAAGCTCTAAGGACTGGCGCGGCGGTCGTGGCATTCTGGAAAACATCATTCCTTCATCAACCGGGGCTGCAAAGGCTGTTGGTAAGGTGATTCCGGAGCTCAATAAGAAGTTGACCGGAATGGCGTTTCGCGTTCCGACCTCTGATGTATCGGTGGTCGACCTGACAGTAGAACTGAACAGCGAAGCGACTTACGACCAGATTTGTGCAGCCGTCAAGGCTGCTGCAGATGGCCCAATGAAGGGCATCATGGGTTACACGACGGAAAAGGTGGTTTCCACTGATTTTGTTGGCGAAAGCTGCACCAGCGTCTTCGATGCTGAAGCTGGTATCGCTCTTGATGGCACATTCGTGAAGCTTGTCAGCTGGTATGACAACGAATGGGGCTATTCAAATAAAGTGCTGGAGATGGCACGCGTTATTGCGAAGTAGGCTCTGGCAGTTCACTGCTCAACAGCAAGCTGCAGCCCTGTGGATCTTCCACAGGGCTGTTTGTCATTCCGGACGCAGGTCGTTTGGACGGATTCGTCACGCCAATTGTGGCGGTCGTGCGCCGTTTCGAGGTTGTCTTGTGTTCGCGGTAGCATGTCTTCGCGGTATCATTCTTGCGTGGAATGGTCTTACTTCAATCTCTCGAAAGCCGTTGTTGATGTCCGACGTCTCCTTCAAGGAACACCTGAGTTCGCTTCGTCAGGAAGTCGAAGCAGCACTGGTGGAGAATCTGGGATCAGCGCGGTGGCCCGCCAGTTTGAAAGAGGCGGTGGAATACAGCTTGATGGCGGGCGGCAAACGCCTTCGCCCGGTTCTGGTGCTACTGGCATGCGAACTGTGTGGCGGTGAACGCAGAAAGGCGTTTGCAGCAGCCTGTGCAATGGAGATGATCCATACCTATTCGCTGATTCACGATGACCTGCCGTCAATGGATGATGATGAACTGAGGCGGGGGCGTCCGACGAGCCATGTCGTTTTTGGAGAGGCCCTGGCAATATTAGCGGGTGATTGTTTGTTGACCCATGCCTTTCAGACGCTGACCAGCGGCGATTCTCCGCCGAGAGTCATGGCCGAGCTCGTCAGGGTCTTGTCGTCTGCTGCCAGTGGATCGGGAATGGTTGGTGGTCAGGTACTGGACCTTGAAGCAGAGCGGGGGCCATTCCGAAATAGGCTTTTGACTGAACCAGCCGATCGGGAAAATGACCACGGCCTTTCTTTCGACCGTTTGGTTTCGGCAGAATCTGCGGATTCTGAAGAGCAGGGCGGTGCCGAAGCAGAACAAACAGAGATCGGTTCCAACTTTCAGGACACGCGTGACGTAGACCACTTAATTCGTATCCACTCCATGAAAACAGGTGCATTGATTGCAGCCTCGCTGGAATTGGGCGCGATCTGTGCTGAAGGTTCCGTTCAGGATCGTGAGCGTCTGCGCCAATATGGACTTCTGATCGGCCTGGCATTCCAGATTGCCGATGATTTACTGGATGTCACCGGGTCGAACAGCAAACTTGGAAAGACTACGGGACGTGATGTGGACCTGGGCAAACTGACATATCCGTCGCTTCTTGGTGTTGAAGCCAGCCGAAACAGGGCGGAGCTACTTGTTCAGCAGGCCTGTGAACTGCTGAGCCCTTATGGGAACCGAGCCGTCTGGTTGACAGATTTAGCCCGGTTTATCGTGGAAAGAGATCACTAGATGTCATTCGAAATCCTGAGCAATCTGAAGTCGCCCAAGCAATTGCGGGGATTCAGCGATGCGGATCTGAACAAGCTTTCCAGCGAGATTCGTGAGGCCCTGTTATCGATCGTCTCGGACCGTGCCGCGCATTTCGCAAGCAATCTGGGGGTTGTTGAACTATGCATTGCGTTGCATCAGGTCTACGATTTTTCGGTCGATCGACTAATTTGGGATACCGGACATCAGATCTACCCTCATAAGTTGATCACCGGCCGATTTGATCAGTTCCAGACGATTCGTCGTCGGGGCGGATTAATGGGCTACCCGAATCCGTTAGAGAGCGAGTACGACTTATTTGTCACCGGACATGCCGGCAGCAGCGTGTCGACGGTGTTGGGGATGAAGGCGGCTGATGACCTCCTATTCACAGACGGTCGCAAGTCGGTTGCCGTCATCGGTGATGGCGCGTTGCCTTCGGGAATTGTCTTTGAAGCGATGAACAACGCTGCCGGGTTGAATAAAGATCTCCTGGTGATCCTGAACGACAACAAGATGGGCATCTGCCCACGCGTTGGCGGAGTTGCCAGTTATCTTGACAAGGCTCGCGTTGCACCGTTCTACAATGGATTAAAACGAGACGTTTCCTGGTTGCTGAATCGTGTTCCGCTGGTCGGAGAATCCACGGAGAAGATGCTGAGCGGCTTTAAAGATGCCGTGAAGTCTTTCCTGCATGGCGGCATGTTGTTCGAAGAAATGGGTTTTCGTTACATCGGTCCCATTGACGGTCATGACATTAAATCACTTCGTCAGTACCTGGAAATGATCCGGGATGTCAAGGGCCCGGTTCTGCTGCACGTGTTCACAGAGAAAGGCCATGGATTCGAACCGGCATGCAAGGATCCGGTCAAGTTCCATACACCCTCACCGTTCAAACGCGATGGCGAAAATGAGATTGTCCCGGTCAGGAGCTCGTCTGCAACTTCCTACACCGAAGTGATGTCAGACGCAATCTATGACGCGATGAATGAAGACAGTCGGGTCTGTGTGCTGACCGCCGCGATGTGTGCCGGGAATAAGCTGGAACGAATTCGGGACGAGCATCCGGATCGGTTCTTCGATACCGGGATTTGCGAAAGTCATGCCGTTGCGTTCGCCGGAGGTATGGCCAAGTCAGGGATGTTGCCCATCGTTGATATTTACAGCACATTCCTGCAGCGCAGTTTCGACCAGATCTTTCAGGAGGTGGCGCTTCAGAATCTGCCGGTGGTCTTTACGATGGACCGGGCAGGTTTGTGTGGTCCTGACGGTCCCACGCACCATGGTGTCTTCGACAACTCCTACATGCGGATCTTCCCCAATATGGTGGTGATGGCTCCGGCTGATGAGCAGGAAATTCGCCCAATGTTGAGCTTCTCGCTGGATTGCGGTGCGCCTGCATCCATTCGATACCCCAAGACAGCCGTTGTGTCGGTTGAACGAGACGTCGCTCCCGTGGAACTCGGCAAAGCAGAAGTGTTGTCATGGGGCAAAGACGGCAACATCATCTCGTGCGGCACAATGCTGTCTTCGGCTGTCGCTGCTGCGAAGCAACTTGCGGAAGAGGGAATTGATGTTGGTGTTATTAACGCACGTTTTGTGAAGCCCATCGATGCAGGAATGGTTGCAAAGGCTGCGGAGAGCGGCTTCGTCATCACAATCGAAGAAAACGCCATCATTGGAGGGTTCGGCAGTGCGGTACTGGAGTGTGCTGCCATGCAAGGGCTGAACACAGAGCATTTTCGAGTCCTCGGAATTCCGGATCAATTCGTCGAACACGGCGACCGTGCCGATTTGCTCGCAGATCTGGGGCTTGATAGTGATGGACTTGTCCTGGCCGCGAAAGAGCTGATGCAACGGGCAGGTCAGCGATCTGCTACACTCTGACACTGTCGTTGATGCATGGTGTTGGGGTGTGGAGATTCGCGGCGACTATCGCAAACCGAAGACGTTTGCGGGATGACCAGAATGGACCCATCGCCGTGAGATGTGGAGGCGTATTTGGTCGACAGGGTTTGCGAATCGACGAAGGATGAGATTCATTATGCCAGTCAGAGCGTTTGGGTACACGATTGTTATTCTGACATTGCTTAGCTGTACCGCTGGATCGTTCGCAAATAGTCAGGAGCCCGCGGAGAAAGTTCGGCTGGAAGCTGTCACTGATGCGAATGTTGTCACCAGGGTCGATTATCGAGTGGCCATTCGCGGAAAGATGATCACGCCGGCCAACGGCGGGCAGACCAAACTTGAACTGAAATCCGATGCCCATTTCGACTTCCGCCAACGGCAGTTTCAGCCGGTGGTTGCCGGACCTTTTGGTGTCCGGGCGGTTCGGCTGTTTTCAGATGCCACATCGAATACCCTCGTCGGCGACGATTACAAGACAGACATTAACCTTCCGCCGTCGCACCGTTTATTGCAGGTCTATGGCACAGAATCCGGGCTTAATCACGTGAGTCCGGACGTGCGATTAACGCGACAACATGTTGATCTGCTTCAAATGCCGATGGATCCGCTTTTTGCGAACGGACTGTTGCCCGGTCGGGACCTGTCGTCGAATGACGAAAAATGGAATACCGATGCATGGGTCGTACCTTCGTTGTGCGGAATGGAGGCTGCCATATCTCAGTCGGCAACCTGCAGGATTCGTACGCTGACTGAGGCCGCTGCAACTGTTGAATTTGAACTGACAGCTGATGGAGCCGTGCACGGATCCGGCTCAAAAGTTGTCGTGAAGGGTACGCTGACGTTTGATCGGGGCAGTCAACTGATCACAGCTTTGAAGGCAGAATTCAAAGAATTGCGATCACCCGGTGCTGTTAGTCCGGGGCTGGATGTCGTCGCCAACATCGAATGGAATCAGTCCCTCGCTGAGAACAAAGCTGACCTGCCGATGGAGATTTCGGAGTCGGAACCGGATGCAAACCGCCTGTTGCTGACACTCGCTACTCCGTGGAAACTTGCATTGCTGCATAACCGCAACTGGCACCTGTTTCATGAGACCGCTGATATGGTCATGCTTCGATTGCTGGACAACGGGAATCTGATGGGGCAGTGCAACATTTCGCCATCGATCCTGATGCCGCAGGGCCAATTTACCTCCGAGAAACAGTTTGGTGATGAAGTGGCTGGAGCTGTGGCTCCGCGGGAGGGCAGAGTCGTCTCGTCTGTGGTCAGGAATAGCGTAGGGGAGTGGCGAATTCATTCGATTCGAGCGGAAAGCAAAGCCGCGGAAAAGACGATTCAGTGGGACTATCACCTCTGCAGTCACACCAGCGGCCAGCAGTTTCTGGTGGTTTTTTCGCATACCTCAGATGTCGATGCGATCTTCAATGAACAGGCAGAGACTTTGCTGAAATCTCTGACTTTAAGGATCACAGGGAATCGCTCGCGGATTCCCCTGCCCAGGTGAGTCAGATTTCTGATTCGTCGTTCGGTCATTGCCGCTGAACGGCAACTCTCTTTTCTGACGATTGTTACTGGAACGTAGCCCGTCGAATGAGTTGTCAGACCCCCTCAAGTGCCTATATTCCAGTGGGACACCTATTGCCCCGAAACCAACAGCTGGTCTAACATAGCTCGGTTATTTTGGCGTTGATTTGAATCATTTACTCGGCTTTGCATGAGGTCGAGATCGGTCCATCAGAGTTGTTGTCCTGATATCAGGCACTCCGAGGATGGTTTCAGCAAGGGAAAAATAAGCATGACACCAAGGCTGATCTCAGGGAAAAAGTGGCTTGCCACAGCAGCTGCGATGCTGTTGGTTGCAGCTCCGGTATTCGGCGAAAACAAGGCTCGAGTAACTCAGGAGGATGGCCGGACAGCGCAGATGGTTGCGAACATGGTGTCTTCCAGGCACATCAACCACCCGTCCATCGACGACAGCCTGTCAGAAAAGCTTCTGGACAGCTTCATCAAAGTCTGGGATCCCCAGAAACTCTACTTTCTGCAGTCAGACATCGATGAATTCAACAAGCAGAGAACCTCGCTGGATGATCAGATCCTCGCAGGTGACGTCAACTTTGCGAACACGGTTTTCGAGCGATTTCGACTTCGAATGAATGAGCGTCAGGCTTCGATTGGAAAATGGATCGACGCCAGCCACGATTTTACAGTTGATGAATCGTTGATTCGGGATCCCAAGGATCTGCCATGGGCAAAGACAGAATCAGAAATCGACGAACGATGGCGAAAACGCATCAAATACGACTTACTTCTTCTGAAGATGGACAAATCAGAAGATGAGAAAGATGCTGAGCCAAAGACGGACGACGAACGTTTGGCCGATGCACGCAAGCGGCTGCACAAACGCTACCACACCAACAGGATTTTTCTTGAGCAGACAGAACCCCACGAGATTCTGGAACTCTATTTGTCTTCCATGACACACTCGCTGGATCCTCATTCCAGCTACATGTCGCCAAAGACCGTTGAAGATTTTCGGATCGTCATGGGCTTGAAGCTTGAGGGAATCGGAGCTCGATTGAAATATGAGGAAGGTTACACGGTTGTCGAGGATGTTATCGAAGGCGGCGCTGCATTCGCTGATGGTCGCCTGAAAAAGGGCGACAAGATCATTGGAGTTTCGGCGGACGGTGTGTCTGAGTTTGTCGACGTCGTTGAAATGAAGCTGACGAAGGTCGTGGATATGATTCGTGGTGCTCGCGGCACCAACGTAAAGTTGCAGGTTTTGAAAGAGGCCGGTGGTATCGAAGAATACGCACTTGTTCGAACGACGGTGCAGATTGACGACGACGAAGTGAAGGGTGAAGTGATCGAATCCTCCGAATGGATTGATGGTCGTAAAGCCCGAGTTGGGATTTTGAACATTCCATCGTTCTACCGTGATTTCAATCAGGCATCGATTGGTGGCGAATTCACCAGCACCAGCCGTGACGTTAAGAAGGTCCTGCAGGAGTTTAACGAGCAGGATGTGGATATCCTGGTGGTAGACCTTCGCTGGAATGGTGGCGGAGCACTGCTGGAAGCCATTGAAGTTTCTGGTCTCTTCATTCCACGCGGTCCCGTTGTTCAGGTCAAAGAGCCAGAGAATGCTGTCACTCCATACGATGATGAAGATCCGGAGATGCAGTGGAAGAAACCGATGGTCGTTGTATGCAATCGGTTTTCGGCATCTGCCTCTGAGATTTTTGCAGGGGCCATCAAGGACTACCGACGTGGAATCGTGATAGGTGATACCACGACACATGGAAAAGGGACCGTCCAGAACGTTGTGGATGTGGCAGGACGATTGTCTTTGTTTTCACGCGATCGCGGAGCCCTGAAGTTAACGATCAGCAAGTTCTATCGGGTCAACGGCGATAGTACTCAAACAAAGGGAGTGACTTCAGACATTGTTCTGCCATCGTTGCTCAACCATCGGGATATCGGGGAAGACTCTCTGGACAACGCTCTGGCATTCGATCGTATTACCAGAGCACAGTATGTTCCATTTTCATCGCTTGTGAACGATGCGATTATCGCTCAACTGGCAAAGAACAGCGAAGCTCGAGTCTCTGGTGACAAGGATTTTGCGCGAATCCAGAGACTGATTACACGATACCTGGAACGCAAGAACGATAAGACAGTGTCGCTTAACGAGAACACGCTCAAGGCGGAAGAAGAAGAGCTGAAACAGGAGCAACAGGAAGAAGAAGAAGCCATCAAAAAGGCGTCTGGTGCTGCTGAAAAAGATGACATATTTCCCCGTGGGTTCTACAACAAAGAACTTCTGAATATCACGACAGACTACCTTGAGATCCTTCAGGGAACTCAGACGGTCAAGTCGTGAGACGGTAGACGCGGCCAGGTGCCATTCGGAGTTCTTCCGCTGGCACGTCGAACATTTTCAGTAGTTCACGATTGTGGATGAGAATGAAATGTTGTGGTGTTCGCACGACATGATTTGAGAAACCAGGTGGTGATCAGTCTTGGGCTGATCACCACTTTTCTTTTGGAAAGAGCCAACAGCGTCGCAATGGCTGTCATCGAAACCAATAACCTGGGGCTCAGCTATGGAACGCGGAGAGGAATCACGGGCATCAACCTGTCCATAGAGCAGGGTCAGATTTTTGGCTTCCTTGGGCCCAACGGTGCGGGAAAGACGACTACGATCCGGATCCTGCTGGGTTTTCTGGCTCCGGGTCAGGGGCAGGCCCGGATCCTGGGGATAGACGCATGGAAAGAAAGCCACCTTGTCAAACAAGATGTTGGCTACGTTGCAGGTGACGTCCGACTCTATCCCTGGCTGACCGCCCGACGGGCCTTTGGGATTGTTGGTAAGATTCGTCAGGTGGATCTGCAATCTGCCGGGCTGGCTTTATGTGAACGATTTCGCCTGGAACCTGAATTGCCTGTCAGAAAAATGTCGCGAGGCAACAGACAAAAGGTCGCGCTGGTTCTGGCACTCGTGCATCGTCCCAAAGTCGTCATTCTGGATGAACCGACCTCCGGTCTTGATCCACTTATGCAACGGACCCTGATGGACTGTCTGCGTGAACTTGCGAATGATGGGTCTGCGGTCCTGTTTTCCAGTCATACACTCAGCGAGGTTGAAGAATTGTGTGATCGTGTGGCAATGATTCGTCGGGGGCGCATCGTCGTTGACGAAGCTCTCGATTCACTTCGCCGTCGTGCTCCGCGAACGGTTTCGGTTGCACTGCCTGCCAATGTTGATGCCGACATGCATGCGTTGCCGACGGGTGTGGAGCTGCTCAGGACAACGAAAGCAGGGGATTGTCAGCACCTGGAACTGCAACTTTCCGGGACCGCTATGCCGTTTATCACATGGGCCGCGACTCAGGGCTTTCTGGATGTGTCCATTGGCACTCCGGGCCTGGATTCGTTGTTCAGGCAATACTACGTGAACGACATCATCGATGAAGGAGACTGCTGATGACGGGTCTCCTCACGAAGATCTATATGGAAGTTCGATGGCCTGTCCTGTGGTTCAGCCTGGGGTTGTGCTTCATCATGGGACTATTGACAGCGCTGCTTCCAAAGGTCCTGGGTGACATTCAGCAGATCTTTGAGCGAATGCCGTTTATCAAGCCCCTGTTGACGGCTTTATTGGGAGTCGACCCGGGAGAGCAGGTGAAAGCAACAATGTCACAGGCCTTTCTGTGGGTTCATCCAACTGTCCTGACGCTGCTGTGGGCTCACGAGGTCATGTATTGCACCCGACTACCCGCAGGAGAAATTGATCGAGGGACCATCGACTTTCTCCTTGGACTTCCCGTTTCTCGATGGAAATTGTTTATTGCGGAAACGATCGGCTGGCTTACGTCAGGCGTCGTCATTCTGGGGCTGGGTTACGCCGGTCATCTTTTGGCATCGATGTTTCTGCAACCGGGCATGAGGCCTCCGGCAGTCGTGACTCTGTTTGTTATGTGCAACCTTCTTGCTGTGTACCTGGCGGTGGGGGGATTTGCCTTCCTGATCTCTTCTGTGAGTGACCGGCGAGGCCGGGCGATTGGAGTGGTTTTTGCCGTACTATTGTTCACATTTCTGATTAACTTTGTGGCTCAGTTCTGGGATCCACTGAAATCGATTTCGACCAACGATTCTTCTGTGGCCAACGTTGTTGCTGGTGCCGGAGAAAACAGTGACGCCGCGACTGCAGATTCTGCTTCCGGAATCGCAATGTTGAGTGTGATGGATTACTACCGTCCGGCAATCATCATTCAGAGTGGAGCATTTCCCTGGAGCGACGTGGCAGTTCTCCTGTTTTTTGCTGCCTTCAGCTGGACGATTGCGGGAGTGTGTCTGAGTCGTCGCAGTATTTGCACCGTCTGAAACGAAGTCTTCCGCTATCGTTTCAGTGCACTCGCAGGCACGGCCTTAAACAGCCGAAGCAGTCCCAGCATGATCGAAAGCATTAGAAGCACGCCTACTACCAGTGACAGTACGGTTGGCCAGTGGCTGAAGATGATCCTCAGCTGCAGAACTTCCCAGAGAATACGCCATGTGCAGAGGACAATGAATGCGGAAAAAGTCAGATAAGGCCCAAAGGCGACGAACGATCTTGCAAACGCGATCTGAGAGAAGAGGCCCATGAGCAGTCCCCCAATTGGGGCGATTGCTATCACGCAAAGTGTAGGCTGCCATCCCATGAACGCGCCGATCATCATCATCAGCGTGACGTCTCCGAATCCTACGGCTGCCTGTCCCAGTATCA
>JAWKTX010000018.1 GCA_041398825.1 Planctomycetaceae bacterium
GAACGGCGAAGAACGGTGCGTCGCTATGGTCGGCATTCTTGGCATCATTAAAGAATCTGGTCTGCGTCCATTTGCGACCGCAGATGTTGGACTTGGTTGGCAGTTGACCAACGAGCCAGCGATCGGGTGTGTAAACAGGAATAGACTCCTTCTCAACATTCTTGCCTTGAACCAAGGCTTCGTATCGCCGCTGAGTCAATCGCCCCAGGTGATGATCGATATGATGCTTCAGATGCCAATCATTCCAATTCAGGTGACGATAGAGAGCCTTCATCGTTGCGCGACCACGCACCATAAATGCATGGGTGCGATTGACGTTGTAAGGTCGGTAAACGTGGTCGCTGATCTTCTTGGGCGGATGTTTGGCAGCGTACAGGTGTCGTTGAAACGCATCTCGACATCGCTCCAGCGACTACCACTTGGAGTTGGGAATCGACCAGCCACGGTTTTCGCCGGTGGCATCAGTCGATCACGGAAAGCAACCAACTGCTGACGCGCCCATGGAGACAGGCACCACTCGCCATCGTCGATAAGCAACAACGATTGATCGAGCGGAATCACGAGAGCGCCTCTCGATTCCAACATCGTCTCGTTGCGACTACTCAGCATCCGTTTCGAAGTAAGAAACAAGACGAATGGTCGCTGAAACTCTGCCAAGAATGCATCGATGCACCAGTCAAGCCGGCGAGGATCGCTGACTTTGGCAAGGAACAACGAGAACCCAGATCCATTGGGATTCCCGTAGTGACCAAGCCTGTATCGATACATCGGGCCTCCGAGCCGTTCGAATGCCACTTCAAACCCGACTAGCAAAGCGAGCTCCGCAGCCAGCTTACTGAAGCTGAATTCGTAGCAAACGATGTCGCGTCGATCGACTGGCACATATTCCTCGGTTTTCTCGTTGTAGCCTTCGAAGACTCCATCCTCGACCTCGACAATCTCCAGCCACTCGTACGGACGACCTGAAACAGGCAGCGCCGCAGCGAGGTCTTTGATCGGAACGAGGAGTTTGCGATGCGAATCAAATGCATCGCCCAGCATTAGTCGCCAACTTAAGTGCGATGTCGCCACGTCATTAAGCTGCTCAAGTGCTTGCCAGGGCTGGCTCATGACGCGTCCTCGTTGGTGCTTGCTTCGAGATAATAAAGCCTCGCTGGGTAAGCCAAGCTTCGATGGTCGCGGATACTCTTCCACGACTGTAAATGGCGACGTTGGGAGGACGGACCGTAATCGCCAATTCGGTCTTTCGTCCTTCGAGCTCCATCTTGAAGGTCGCCGAGATAAGGCGTCGTTCCAACCAAATGTTCTTCTTTTTCGCCTGAGCCCAATTAAGCAAATCGTCACCCTTACGAATGGTTATCACACCATAACGATCATCAGGGTCGCCAAGCCACAACTCGATCATTCGAACGTCGGTTATGCCCTCGATGCCGCCGGGTGCGAGTGCATCGAATTCAAACTCGCGAAGCGGATCAAGTGTGTACTTGATACCGGTTGGAAACAGATTCTCGTTTCCGAACATGTGCTTACCCAGGAGCCGGCAATACAACGCTTTCTCCTTGCCGGTTTTGGCGTTGATCCGCAACTCTCCAAACTCGCGGTTGTAGATTGCCGAGGCACTTTGCACGGGCCAGAACGAGTGAAACCCGAAGCGACCATCTTCTACGATTCGCTGCCGTCGAAAAAGGCTGCCGTGCATGATGGAGAATTCGACCTCATCCGCGTTCTCGAAAACTTCAACCCTCGTTCCTTGAGCACGGAAACGCTCCACGTGCCAAGAGTCAATGTCGCGTTCCAACTGCTGAAGCGTTTCCTCAGCGGGCGTCACGAACTTTGGAGCAGTGGTTTGACTCGCTTGGAAATAGTCGTACGAGCGAACACGCTTAATTCGTGACAATGCATGTGTCTGGACAAGCTTATCAGGATTGGCCAGCCAAGCCGCTGTAACGATATCTGCTGCGGAGTGCTTACCACCGGGCTGGATTCCCAATGTGTGAGCAGGTATACGATCGAGCAACAACTCGATCGCGACGGTGTTGGCTAGTTCATCGATAAGGCAGATCGCGTCCAGCAAGTCCGCTGGCGTTTCTCGATCTGCTTTGGTGATCTCACGTATGACCGCTTGGCAATCAATCTGATCAGGTGTTTCGATCGGAACGGACCGATTAGCAAAGAAATCGGCATAAGGGTGGAGTAGCTCGAACAGTCGCTTGGGATCGATCGATTCAATAACACCGGGGCGCGATAAACGCGGAAGTCGAACAACGGTCATGATGTAAACCTTGAAAATCAGTACTTCATAGCAATCCTTCATTGATCAAAACGTCAAGCGATCCAACCGACTGACGCAAACAAAATGCGATTGGCAGTGGCTGGCCTACGGCTTCCACCGTGCAAAATTCCTAGCGTGGGCATCCCATCCGCCAGTCCATGACCGTTGTCCTGTGTGATTCCATCCAGGCCAAGCCACTGCCAATCGCGAACGCTATCATTCATGACGCTGTGACACGTTTGGTCACAGCGAAAATGAAATTCTCAGAAAGCCAAAAATTGCGCGCAGCTAGTTCCGGCTCTAAACATCTCTGCCGCGATACTCGGCTATTCCTCGAGATACGCTCTGAGCCCGGCGTCATCAAACTGCTGACGGATCTGACGAAGCCAATCGTTGATCGTCGTTCTCGGGATTCCCATGTCTCTCGAGATCTCTGACACATTCTGGGTTCCGAGTCTACGAGCGATTTCCCGGCAAACCGGTGGCAGCTTCTGGATTGCTACTGACAAATCCATCCGAAGGTTCGCCCGCTCCTCATCACTTCGTTGCGTCTTTCGACATAGCCTTCGGTCCTGGTCTTCCTGCCGCAGGAGCTGGTACAGCTCGCAGGATTCACCGTCAGAGCCGTGGACAACCTCGCTCAGACTGCATCTGCCTATCGAATGACGCTTGCCCGTTGATCTTTCCCGAAAAATCTTTGAGGCGATACGTTGGATCGCGGTACATAGGAACGGATAAGGGTGGCCTATCGCTGGATCATAGGACTGAATGCTTCGCATTAGTCGCAAATGGATTTCTTGAACTAGATCATCAACCTCGCTTTCGTTAAAGACTGGTGCCCTAGCCAAAAGCAGGACACGACGTCGAATCACCGCAAGTACAAACACGTCATTGTGAAAATCAAAACCTTCAGCCATTACAAAAACTCCTTACTGGCTTGGAGCTTGGCGTGGGCTAACGACGAGCGGTCAATGCAATGCAGCAAAAAGAAAAAAGCGGCGGCAATGCGAGTCGAGCCATGTTCGGCGTCGCCCACAATTGCCTCCGCTTTGCGGCCAGCTAAATGTCAGGAAACAGATTATGTTGAATTGAGTGTTAGCTGCTCATTACTAGCAGCCTGCGCATTCCACGATCACCATCCGGAATGGAAGCCCATTCCGCACTTCGAGTAGTTCGATGACCCCGTCGCGCTTTTCATCAAAGAAGTCGAACAGTTCAAGAACCTGTTGCTTAAGTTCAAAATCAGCCAAACAATCCTCGGCTCGCGAACCATTTTCCGAGCCAAACTTGACCTCTCTCTGTCGGCGAACTGACTTCTCTAAAACAGGCTCACCCCCCTCAAAGGCGAGTGACTCGATCTTGCCAAAGTTCGTGTTTTGCAGAAGTCGAATTAGCCTTTGCCGAGCAACCGATAAGTGAATAAACCTCTTAACCATTGACCTAAACTCCCGTGAGAAAGCGAGTTACGGGCCCTGCACAACAAACGATTGCGCAATTTGGGACACCGCTCAGGAGTTGTTGGGGCGACAAACCGAGTAGCAGAAGCTACTTTTCGAGTAGCCTTTGAAAAAAGGGAAAATTAATCGCTCGAACCGAATGGCCTCAGGTCCCAAACTATCGGGTCAACAGGTTGATAAACGCTCATCATGCCAAACTGCAAGCTCGCTCTAAGGTGCGAAGCGCAGGATGGACTGGATGGCTCAATTTGCTTCTCGATAAACCTGTTGATGTTGTTTCGAAACGCATCTCGGACATTTTTGCGTTTGTCTGCTACAGACTTCAACTTGCCACCCACTCCCATAGCTTCCCTGATTTTTCCTGCGATGAAAACGATGTCGTTTTCGCACTGTTGCAACTTTACCGAGTCGTTTTCTTCGCGAGCCCTTTCTTGGTCATTACGCAGATCGATCAATTGTCGTTTGTACTCGCCAAGCGCCGTCCAGTCAGAAACCTTGTCAACGGCTTTGAATAAAGGATTCGGCCCTAGACTGAGTCCAGAATCCATAGCCTCTTTCGCCTCAAAGTACTCGCCACACTCGGACAAACATACTCCACAAACAATCTCGATAATCGAACGAGGCGTTCCCGGAGATAGGAGCAATTGATGTAGGTAATTAGCCCCTACAGCTGGCAACAAATGGACATCTTCACTATCGGCAAAACGAAACCGCCAAGAATATCCCTGCTTTCGGAATGAGTAGGGAGCCAATTTTCCACCATCAATGTTGTCGAGTGAAAACGAGGTTGGAAGATTGGACTCGTATACGATCCTAAGCATTGAGTCTACCGCGATGGTTCGCTCTCGAATTGCGACTTTGTACTCTGCAAGCTTTTCATCTACGACAGAATTGACATCCGCCGCATGCTTTTTGTAAAGGTCAAGACATCGCTGAGCAACCGCGCCAGCGTCACCTCTTATAAACGGAATAGCTCTGGTGAGCTCTGGATACTTGCGAATAAGGTGGGCTACCGTCTCAATCTTCCTGACTTGATTTGATCGCTCGATGTAGCTTGCATATAACGTCTTATCAGCCCCGACCTTCTGCTCTGTTGATCGTGACTGTGTGAACACGTCAACCTTGTAGTTCGAAAGTTCATCGAACTGTTCTGCCTTCGCGGCAATGATCGCAAACCGTCGATCAATGCATTGCGAACAAGTCCCACAGTGAGAATGATCATTAGTCATTTCCCACGTATGTGTACAACTGATGGAGTGCTTGACTAAGTCTTGGCAACCTGACTTCACAATGAGGTCGACAACTTCCGTTTTCGTGCGCCAATCAAAAGGATTCTCTACAACAAAGTTTGTGTCGTTAATTAACGACAACAGCTGCGAAAAACTGTGTAGTACGCGAGGGTGGGTGGTTCGTGTTGCTTTTCCGCCAACCACTTCAGCAGAAATGGGCAAATTGAGGCTAATGACTCCATTTTCGTAAAAGCGAATTGAAGTATGTCCAATCTGTTTGGCAACTACGCCAGCCAGAGCGGCGTAAAGAAAAGATCGTGCTCGCTGCGTATACTCCGCATTCATCCACTTCTTCTTGTGGACAGTAACTCTCATGTGCTGCGGAGGATTGGACTTGCACTTTGCCTCAAGCTGTGCCGCCAATATAGCGTATTTCTTGTCTATCTTCTGTGTCGAACGATGGTTGACCAAAAGCACCCTTCGCTTCTGATTGACCGCTTCGTCAATCACTCCAGCAAGAGAATCAAGTCCTCCCGAGTAGAGCATCACTTGGTCAGGAGAACCGAAAAGCTCGCCACCATCATTCAGGTTATTCAGAAATGCCTGAAACAGAGGGCGGTCAGTAACTCGTGTGAAAACAAACTCGTACGTATCGTCTGATAGAAACGAAAGGCAGTCCTGGAGCGTTGCTTTCGTAGCCTCCGAATCCCAAAACTCCAAATCCTTCACGGGGACCACGAATTTGAAACGACGATGCCACGTGGTGCCAAAAGTTTCAACTTCATTGACACCTCTCTTTACGCATTGGTCTGCGATGTAAACATAGGTTGCGATGTCGAGAAAATCGTGAAGGCGAGCGGGAACGTCCTTGTACATTGAACCACGCAGACCCTCGATTCCGAGAGTGACTCTAAAGTCATCCTCAAGGCCATACTGATGCAGGCGAATCGCGCTATCGCAGTCAGCAGTAACGAAATCGCTCACCTTAGCTTTGCCGCAAACTACGGCCACTTTATTGGTCATCACGTTTGGCCCTCACCTTTAGCTCATCTCTAATCTTCTTGAGAGAATAGGAAGCAAATCCTTCAACGGACTCCCGCGAGATGTCTTTGTTCTCGGTAAAGCGGTGTTTCGAGAACCACTCTTCAGAGAACTGTTCAACTATCTTCGAAGATTCTCGACAGTGTTTTTCCATGGCTTCCTCGAAGTGTGCCATTTGGTTGGTTGTCACGAATCGCTGCCCTTCACCCAATTGTGTTGCGAGCGTTTTGCTGAGGAAGTAATTCATGCATTCTTGCGTAAGGCGAGAAAAGAATTCACGCGAGAGCTTTGCAAATTCCTTTTGGCTTCCAAACTGCAAAAGTGCTTGACGGGCATGCTCGGAGTCTAGATTGAACAAGGATTGTTGCTGAAGCTTTGGTTCCAGTCTCTGAACCACCGCGTCGACTAGGGCACGATGCGCGAGCTCAGCGAGATCAGACTGGGGATGTCGGGTATCCGGCAGATTAGATAGTGCTGCAGAAATCGCGACTGCTATACCCGGTAGAGATGTGTTCGCTGGAATATCAACGCCGACCGACCGTAAATATGCCAGCGGATCTGAGTGACTGCTCGCCAAACCCAACTGAGTGAGTATCCAAACGGCCTGATGATAGCCGCGATCGTCTTTCACGAAGCTGAACGCGGAATCGGCTGCATTTACGGTGGAGCTCGCGACCTGTTGGACATTAGCTCCCACGGCAATCAATTCAACAACCTCACGCCATTTGCGTGATTGTGGTAATGTCCCGAGTCGAGTATGTCCCATATGCGTTTTCCACTTCAGTTCACCCTCCGTGATTGTTTCGTTTCAGTTGTTTTGCTATCCGGGAATCGGTCTTGCATGTTCTTGAATCACAAGGCTTCTAGTTTTTTCGAAAGGCACGTCCAATCACCCTCAACCACCCATGCGAATCGATAGCCGTCGGGGCTTCGTTGTGCCCAAAGCTCACCGATATCGCGCTTGTGCTGCTCATCCGGGTTGGACGCCAGCTTCGCGTTCTTGTATTCGACGATCACGATGGTTCCATCGAGCAATTCGACGATGAAGTCAGGAAAGAACTTTCCTGGTGATTTTGGCAACCAGAATCCACCGTGTGACTCGTGATCAAGGTTACGCAGCCAGCGTTTGACATTTGGATGCGAGTCGATGATCGTCGCCGTCTCGAGCTCCTTTTTGTTCATGTCGCCAATCAGGTCAAAGGCGTGCTTCTTGAACTTGTGGCCGCCGGAGTATTCGCGAGTTGGGTTGTAGCGAAACTCTTCCACATGAACGGCAAAGTCTCTGTCCGTTGTGATTGACTCAGGATCATCCTTGATCAGCATCTCGGTCGCCTTGCGTAACTGTAAGCGACCATGGTCTGTGATTTTGACGCGAATCACTTCGGCTAATTCGTGGCGTCGACGGACCAACATCGACAGCGGAATACCGCGTTTCTGGACCAATGCCTGGATGACGCGCAAAAGCCAAGGTTGGCTGAAACGGAGTGGCAGTCCCTGCAGCGAATCGCCCCGATGAATCTCGCGGTCAATCCAGCGAACCAGGTTCACTTCTGACCAATCATCGTCCTCACGAATGAGCTCAAGCTGACGGAGCCGTACTTCGCTACCAACTCGCGAGACCAGTCCGGCTTCATTTCCACCGCGAGATTCTATGTCGATGGTGGCAGAGTTACCGATCTTGATGTCGGATGCGAATTCACTTTCCGGGATGGAAACGTCGCACTTATTGAGATCCCAGTCAAATTGGTCGAGCTCGATTGGCTCAAGCAAGCGTCGGCGCTCATCAGTCTTTACGCTCAAGCGTGGGACAATGAATGGTACTGCGAACTGGCCTGGCAACTTGGGTGTTATCCCTGCAGGTTTTTCCAGCTCCCAGTAATCATCGATCGCCTTTTTATCTTGCTCAGTATTAACTGCGTTTTGAAGCTGGTGAAGTTCTGTGGGTGTAGGCAAGTCCTCAAGTACCAAGGTGCTCGATTCAGGTTCCCATCGAATCTTATTAGCTAAGGTTGGCGTGAGCTTGTCCGTTGCTGGAGGAGCTGTCATTGGGATGCGGCTGAAACCAAGTCCTTGTTGAGCTGCATTCACCTTCACTCGCAATGCGTCCGCCGCGGAGCGTTCGTCGAATCCACAGGTCTCAACCATCCGATCGCGTAGTTGCATCGCCGTCTGCACGACATTGTCGCTCAACACAAACGCATAGGCTCGATCGAGGGCTGGCACGTTCGTTGGACAAGCGTTCGGCATTCGCAGAATTCGACCGATCAACTGTTCGACCGCCGTTGCGGTAGCCGTATTTCCAATTGAACCTAAAACGTAGGCCCAAGGGCAGTCCCAGCCTTCGCGCAGCTTGTCAACGGTAATGATGTAACGAATGGGACACTGCAACGCCATGAGATCCGTGTCACCGATCTCATCGACACTACCTGTGCAGATCTTTACGTCGGATTCAGGCACCTCAAGTTTCTCAATCAACGCCTTCTTCACAGCGTCAACCGTGTGCATCTCTTTGGTTTTGGAGTTAGGCTGAGCCTGAATCAGTGCGATTGGTCGAATGGGCTGGACGCCGTTATCTCGATGTTCAAGATCAGCGAGAAATTCAAGTTCTTCGCGGCGATGCTTGGTAGCAGCAAGAACTTCGAGCCAGTCAGAGCGATTCTCAAGCTCGACAGGCAGCTTGATCATGCCTTCGTTCTTGAGGGCCAATGCACTGACGCTGTGCAGAACGTTGCTCGCGTACTTTGGAGTAGTGCGATGTGATGGGTCGTGTGTTTGTTCTGGGGTGGCCGTCAGCTCAAGTACAAACGACGGCCCAAACCGCATTAACGATTCAAAGGAGACCGGCGTTCGCGCGTTATGTGCTTCATCCATCACAACAATAGGCTGTCGAACTCTAAGCGCATTCGCCAGTGACAGTTGAATCAGACCAGACTCATCCCTCTGTAGATCTTGAACCACAGCCGCTGGCAAATTCTCCAATGGCTCCTTCATGTAGCCGTTGTCTCGATAAATTCGACGAGTCGCATCCAACTCTTCGCCACTGCGGTCGTCGCGTATCCTGTAGGACTGAATCGTCGTCACGATTACGATGGCAGGACCACCAGGACGGACAAACTGCGGACGAGTCAGCGCCTCTTCAAGCGTCATGACTTCAATCGCAGCTCCCAGCTCTTCCTCAATGGCCGCGCGATAAGGATGGTTGGGATTCTTCAGACCTCGAAGGGTCTGGTCACGAATCGTTGTGCTCGGAGTGATCCAAAGAACGGCTGGCCGGTCGGTTGCAAGCAAGCTTCGGCCGATGACACCGACGGCATGAGCGCCCAGGAGTGTCTTTCCGCCACCGGTCGGTATTCGCAAACAAACGTAAGGCACACCGCCGAACCCTGGCGTCGATAGATAGTCTCGCTCGGTGAATTCGGCAAACGCGTCATGCTCTGGGCGGTGAACGCCAAGCAGCGATTTCTCGCGCACGGCAGCGGCATAGTTACGAAGAATCGAGAGAGATTCAGTCTGGTATTGTTTGAGGGCCAATCGCCACATCGGCAGTTCTCCTAGCTTTCGCGCAATGAATAGGGGATTTGCCGAAAGACGATGTTCTCTCGAGCTAGAGTTGATTCGCTGAGTCGCGTTGCTTCGCCGAAGATGACCCTGCTGCCTTTTCCTTCTGGGTGGGGAGGCAACCCAGCCAACACACTGTTGGTCAACACGTTGCCGCCAGCGGGGCGACGATCACCTAGCACGCCGTTGTAGAGTAAGTAGATCGCACGCCCTTGATGGACGCCCAGCAACGGACAATCTTTCTTCGGGCGTTTCGGTACCGGTACGCCTGTCTCCAACAAATACACATAGCGAGCTAAGTCGGTGAAGGGAACATCGCCATTGATGTCACCGAACTCATCGAGCAGCGTGCGACCGAGTTTGCAATAGCGGAATCCGGAGCCAAGGCCTTCAATAGCGATGCCTGAGGTGCTTTCGTAGCCTTCGCAAACTCGTTTTAGTCGCTGCCTTGTCACCGCGCCCGCAACTTGCGGCAATACCTCAACCAATACGCACCTTCGAGTACCCCCGTCAAGCTTGTTCGCTGCAACGACGGCTTGCCCTGTCGTACCACTACCAGCGAACGAATCGAGAATTATTGAGTCGTTATCAGCAGCGATTTCTAAAACACGCTGGATTAACTGCGTTGGTTTGGGCGTGATGAAAACGTCGTCGGAGGATTCGAAATCGCAAATTGCAATCAGCTCCTTCTTGGCTGCTTGAGTATGGCCGACTTCCGTATAAGGCCACAACGTTTGCGGCACACGCCCTTGCTTGACCTCGCTCAAGAATCGCTTCAGTTGCGGTATACTATCTCGATTCTGCCCCCACCAAATTCTCTTATCCGCATCAAGCTCTAGCAGCTTCGTTTTTGAAATAGACCAATATCGACCCCTTGGTGGACCTTCGATTTTTCGTCCAGCAGGGCATTCAATCGGATAGGTACCCTCGCTGTAAAAATTCCGTGCAGATAAGTCGCTAGTCTTCCAAACTCCTCGGGGGTCATCATCCGGGTTTCTGTAAGCGGCATCTTGTTCGGCAGTGCGAGCAATTAGATTTGGAACAAATAGATTGCTATTCTTTGCATAGACCACTATGTAGTCGTGGTCCTCGGAAAAATGCCGTGCCGAATTCTTAGGCGAGTAGACCTTCTGCCAGATAACTGTCGTAATGAAGTTCGATTGACCAAATACCTCATCCATCAAACCACGAAGATGCTGAACTTCATTGTCGTCGATTGACACAAATATCGAACCATCGTCAGTTAGGAATTCTCGTAACAATGCCAATCTTGGATACATCATGCACAGCCACTTGTCATGGCGGCACAAGTCTTCCGCTTCCTTACCGACAACTTGCCCGAGCCACTTCTTGATTCGCGAATCGTTAACGTTGTCGTTGTAGATCCAGTTCTCGTTGCCTGTGTTGTATGGTGGGTCGATGTAGATACACTTCACTTGTCCTCGGTACCGAGGTAACAAAGCCTTCAGCGCTTCGAGGTTGTCCCCTTCAACGAGCAGGTTCTCGGCATCTGGGTCTCCAAACGAAAGCTTGGGGTCGCATTCCAGCAAGCGAGTAGGGATGTGCCGATGATGATCAACGACAGCTTCTTTGCCGATCCAGTTGAGTGTTGGCATCCATGTTCCCTGTTGGTTTTCAAATCAAAATCTTGCCCTGCCGGCTACTAGCCAGTGAGAACGATCTCGGGTATGTTGACTAGAGAGTGCAACAATTTACCGCTTTTGGGCACTGCGAACAAGTGGCGAACAAAATGACGCTTGGACAGAAACTGCGAGAGCTTCGAAAAGCAAAGCGGCTCTCGCTGCGTGAACTGGCTTCCCGCGTGGACGTCGGCTTCACGTACCTTTCGAAGATCGAGAACCACAAACTCGAAGATGGCCACAGCCCATCGGAAAAGCTGCTCCATCTGCTGGCCATCGAGCTTGGCGGAGATGAAGAGGAGTTGCTCCTTCTGGCCGAGAAGGTCCCCGAACCCATCCGCCGTCGCGTTATCGCTCGCCCAGACGCTTTCCGACGCCTCGCGGAACTCTCTGATCGAAAGCTGGATCGGGTTCTTGCCAGCCTGGACTGACCAACTTTCGGAACGAGATTCAAAATGCCAAGAGTTGCGTTTCTGACAGGCATCCCCGGAGCCGGGAAAAGTTGGATTGGAAAAGAGCTCTCATCCCGAAACCTTGCCACTCATATCAATGGTGATGAAGTGAGGCGACGGGCTGTACTCATGCTTTGCCCTGAAGTGGATTCGCGGTCAATTTGGTGCGAATCATTTTGGGACAAATTGTTTGTTAACACCGACGTACAACCCGCGATCCAGCATGCTATCGACTCGTTCGTTGTCCCAAACCTGGATCATTCCCTTCCAATTCTTTTCGACGCATTTCTAACAAGCCATGCTGGGTTTCGTTCAGCGTGCACAACTGCGTTGAATTCAGCAGGTTATCTCGTGGAAGCGGTGCAGCTTTTTTGGATCGACCCGCCTTTAGCAAAGGTTGTTGAGCAATCGAATTCGAGAATCAAAAATGGCATTCGGCCTGGAGAAAGCCCGATTGACGAACGAGAAGCAGATCGACGACGGCGAATACTTCAAAATCGATTAATTCCGCCCAACATCGCAATTGGTTCTGAGGCTCCCGAAATCCTCATTGAACAAATTACGACATTCTTATTGCCAGAAGGGTCAGCCAGCCTACGTGCGTCACCGTAGTCGCGCAGAATCGGCATTGCCGTAGCGCCAAAAAAAGAATTGGGGACGTTACTCGCGATTTTTCCACAGCTGTCGTTGGGTTCGCCAGCTAAATACCGTCGCAATGAATTGAAGTGTTTTCAGCTGAATCGGCGTGCAGTCATCGCATTTCTTTTCGCCGAGAAGGAGTTCTTCCTGGATTTCAGGAGCCAGTAGCCGCAAGTTCATGATCTGCGTAACGCGTGCTCTCGTCACGTGGCCGAGGCGGGCGAGGTCGGCGTAGTCGATGACGACGCCTTGCCTGATGAGGTCCTCGAAGTGGATCGCGAGTGCCATGTATCGCGAGATGCGAGGGATTCGTTCGAGTGCTGGCTTCGACTCGTCCGATTGGGATGCCCCTTCGACGATGCGTTTCTTGGCTCCACGGCCGCGTTGCTTGATTGAGAACTGAAAGTCGACGCTTACTGGCTTGCTCATGATGCTGCCTCCACGAGTTCAGGACGGTTCTCCATGGCGATCGTCTTGATGCCATCGGGATGGAAGGTAATGGTCACGCGACCGGTCGCTCCGTCGTAATCGATCTGCTTGACGATTAACTGGACGATCCGCGACTGCTCGCGGACTGTGAGTGATTCCCAGATCGGTTCGAAGCTAGTCAATGCGTTGATCACATCCTCGCGGGTTAGCGTCTGGGCCTGCAGCGCCGCCAGCTTCGCGCTGACGATCGCATGCCGATGTTCGGCCCGACGAAGGCTTTCGTGCCAGTCAGCTAATTGCTCGAGAGAGGTTACGTCGGGCGAGCCTGGCTTAATCTTGGGAGCGGCAACGCGGATGGCTTCGTTCCAGTACTCCAGCTCTTTGACAAGCTCGTCCCGTTCGGCCACAAGTGCCCCCAGTTCGCGGCTCGGATTGGATTTTGGCTTGTTCCACCACCTCGTCCACGAGCGCGCGTCGTGGCCAACGTGGCGTATCTTGTCCACGACAAACTTCTCGATCTCGGCGGCCGGCACTGACTTCGACTTGCAGCTCTTCCAGCCACGCTTCTGGGCCTTCATGCAGACATAGTAACGGTAGCGTTTTTGATCCGTTCTTGGTCGTGTGCGTCGGCGTCATCGAACAGTCGCAGCAAGCGCAGCGAAGGATACCTTTGAGCATCGCCCCGAATTTGTTTCTCGCCTCAACGCCGCCAGTTCGGCCGTTGCGCCTCAGAAGCGATTGAACCTTCTGCCAAACCTCCGGTGAAATGATCGCATCATGCTCTCCTTCGTTCACTTCGTCTTTGTAGCCAAGCTTGCCGATGTAGGTCACATTGGTCAGGAGCCGGAACAGCGTCGCTTTGGTGAACGGCGAGCCGCCCCGGAGCGTTCCCTTTTTGTTTTCCATGACTTGTTGTTCCAGCCACGGCTATCGAGTTCGGCAATCGTCGCCATGATCGACTCGCATTCCAAGTACAGATCGTAGATCGCCCTGACTCTGTTAGCCTCGACCTCATTGATTCGAAGCTTGCCACCTTGCGGCTCGATGTCGTAGCCAAGCAGCGGCATGCCACCAGACCATTTGCCTTTGCGCGCGCCGCAGCGATCTTGTCACGCGTTCTCTCCGAGATCAGCTCGCGTTCGAACTGGGCAAACGACAGCAGCACGTTGAGCATCAGCCGCCCCATCGAGTTGGTCGTATTGAATTGCTGCGTTACGCTGACGAAGGCAACCTGATTGCGTTCGAAGACCTCGAGCATGCGAGCGAAGTCCATCAGCGAGCGGCTCAGTCGATCGACCTTGTAGACGACCACGCAATTCACCTTGCCGGCTTCGATGTCCGCCAGCAATTGCTTGAGCGCCCGGACGATCCATATTGCCACCGGTGAATCCACCATCGTCGTAGCGATCGGGCACGCAATGCCAGCCTTCTTGCGTTTGGCTTTTGATGTACGCCTCGGCGCATTCACGTTGGGCGTCGAGCGAGTTGAATTCCTTGTCGAGACCCTCGTCTGTTGACTTGCGGGTGTAGATCGCACAGTTCAATTGGCGATTAATGTTGGCCTTGTTCATTAATCACCGCCTTTTTTGTTGAGCTTGAAGAAGTGGTATCCGTTGCAGTGCTGGCCCGTAATCTTCTTGGCCACAGCGCTGCAGCGTCTTGTAGATCGCCCCCTCATATTCGAAGCCGTTCTCCAGAACGAGCACCACGAACTTCTCGCCTTTGTAGACTCGCTCGATCTCTGATCTCGGCGGCGGGAGACGATTGTCTTCTTCCGGTTGGACGAATCCCGTCATGGTGTCGCCGGCTGGCTTCGGGGCTGGCTTGATGGCTTTGGGCGCGGTCGTACGGATGTCGGTGCCGCGAGCGAGTTCTGCGGCGCGACGCCTGGCCCGCTGTGAGATGTCGCCTTCGATATTGGCCTGCATCTTCCAAGCGATACGTTTGATGAGCCATTGTTTGTTGCGCGTGTTGGTTGGCTCGCCCCACGTCTCTTCGAATTTCTCTCGCAGCTGCCCAACCGTCATGCGTTGGAGCAGAGCGACCTCTTTGTCGATGTCGATTTGCATTGATTTCTCCCGCGAATACGGACTCACTGGTCGTTAACCACGTTGGTCACAGAGAGCACGCTTTCCGAAGAAACCTCAAGGCAAGCTGCTGGCAATTCCGCTGGATCGTCGGCGAATTCTGAATCGGGAATCGCCACACGCGATTTCATCCGAACGATGCCGGCGGCCAGAATTGCAGCGATTTCCGATCGCCGTGCCGGCGCGGACAGTGAAGAAGGGGGAACCGTCGAGAGCAACTCGCACCTCCATGCTCAACGCCGCTATAATTGGCGGCTCAAAGACAGACATTTCGCAGCAACAACAGCCGCGTCTATCTGTAGGAATACCCGGTGCGGGTTCGAAATGACGGATTAGGGTGCGAAAGAAAACTTAGCAAGTGCAGAAGTCTTTACGGCACAATTGGAACGGGTAACGAACGGGGCTAGGTCCACTTATGCCAAATCGACGGGATGACTTCAGCAAGGATACGAAAGATACGCTTGCAGCTCGGGTATGCATGCGGTGTTCACGTTGCAATTCGCCAACCGCTGGCCCCACGACTGAAGCCGACGGCAGAGTGATGATTGGAGTTGCGGCACACATTTGTGCTGCGTCGTCTGGCGGACCACGCTTCGATACTAGCCAGACTAAAGAGCAGCGCAGATCGATCGAGAATGGCATTTGGCTGTGCGCAGGATGTGCAAAACTGATTGACGATGACGAAGTTCGATTTCCTGTCCAAGAGCTGTTGCGGCTAAAGAGAGAAGCAGAAGGACGAGCGAAGGATGAACTCGCGTTGCCACCCGACCGAACTGCAAAGCTAAATTGGCAGTCTTTGCAGCTAAGTAAAATTGCGACCTACGAAGCCCCTATTCGACTTCCGACTCAAAGCGACAACAAAGGAATTGACAAGAATGTACTTGAGAAGTTTAGCGATCAGTTTAACCAGGTTATTTCATACGCATTTGGCCACGCCTGTGTAACGACACCGTACGATGATTTCGTTTACGTACTCTCAGTTGAGAAGGACAGTCGAGATTGCGAACCAGGATATGTTCCATTTGTTTTGTCATTGCATTGTCATGTGACGGCATTCATCTGGGCCTTCGAGCAACTTGCGAAGGTCTTTTTTGAAGGAACGGCTAGTAGTGTACCGCATCAGCTACGCTCGCTGCCTGGTGATCAAGCATTGGATATTCATCCACAGTTTGAGCGTTTCGTCCCTCATCGAATACACCGAACAGGCGCGACTAGGATTTCGATTCAGCATCTTGCTGAGCGGCCAATCCCATTGGATAACGGTGCTAACACGAGTGTTCTACTGCGTATCTTGGCAGTTGCTTTAAACTCAACCCTCTTGGTTTGGGACAACGCGGACTCAAGCCCCGATTGGGAGAAGGTCGTAGGTATGCTCGCGAAGATCTCAGACGCCAATCGCTTCAAATGGGATGACTTCGAAATCGATCGAAACGATCCTGAAAAGTGGAAATACGTGGGCGATCGATGATGGACAATTATTCAACCGTTCGTGTTATCGCAGAAACCCGGCAGGAGCCATGCGAGACAAATTGCAGCGTTGTGAACTGCGACAAAGTTCTGAGAGTATTTGCGATCACCAACCTCTTCGTTAAATAACCCGACTCGATTGGCAATCCCCGCAATGAACAAGAATGGATTGTCGAGGCTAAGCCTTACAAGCCCGAGTGTCGTATCCATCGACAATGTCGATGAGTCTCTCGCCACAACCGCGAATCGCGCCAGTGAAGCTGTATCCCATTTCTTGTATTCTTTGTTATTCGAAACATTCACTACTCCAACGGAAACGTTTGTTGGACTCGCGAAAATCTTCGGAACTACCGCCGCACCGTTTCTCGCACTCAAAAACCTTTGCTCCGCATCGATGATGCGATCTTGATCTATTTTACGCATCAAAATCTCACCAGACAACGAACTGATAATGCTATTCATCTTATCGAAAATAGAAGCTGTGGGAGAATCTTTGTCATCCTCCTTTGCGTCCGTGACAAAGACGTTGCAGCCAACGACAACATTTCCCGCAAAGTCCGCATTAGGACTCGCTGCCGTACCAAACGCAATTACTAAACTGCGGGGATCTATGTGTCGCACTTTCAGAAGTTGAATTGCAGAAAGCTTTTCAGCGGTAGACGAAGTATCCCTACCTTCAGAAATCAAATCCTCGATACACCACACATCGATTTGGGTACTGTAGAACTGAAGCTGCAACCTTGGCTTCTCCTTAATGGCAGCATGTGGTGGCGTATAATCCAAAACGTTAAAAACAACGGGACTAGCGGAGAATTCAGGCTTGATGCTCCTGCAGTGTTGCAAGACAGCCATCAAAGGCGTAACCTCCCACCACTTGTTCGCAATGACTACTACTGTCACCTTCAATTTTTCTTCTTTCGACTTGTCTTTGGCGTTCGAGGGTTGATGTAATTGGTAGAGGAGGTCTTGGGAGTCGCTGACTTTCTCTCGAAGACTTCACGGAGTTGAGTGAGCAATTGTTCGAAGAGACGCTTATCATCAAGGGTCGCCAATTGCAAGCCGCTAGTCTCTGTGGCCGGAGCACGCAATCGGAAAGATGAGCAAATTCCAGGTTCAATTTCAACATTAACAAAGCGAGCGCCTATCCCCACCCACTCAGGAATTTGGGAATCTGGCTTCATAATGACTTCTAGTTCATCAAGAGTAATGTCCGGCTTTAGCCAAAGCTGAGACCGCAGGTCCCCCTCCAACTGAAATAGAAGTCGCTCAATCACCTTGGAGGCGGGCTCATTGGCAAGCATGCCGCTAAGAAAGGCGTACCAAAGCAGAATGCGAGGCTCCGAGTTGGTCATGTCACCGAGGACATCGAAGTGCGTAAGAGGTGCTGATGACATTTTAGAAGCTACGGTGGCAGCCCAAAAGCAATCAACCGCGTTATCGAATCTTGTTGTGCGGATAAACCCTTCGAGCTCGACAACGAAATCCTCACGACGACCTCTTGGATTTAGTACATCACCAAATGCTCTGTCATCAAACAATTTGCCCTGAGTACCCTCAGAAATAGCGGCCGCAATCGCTTCAACTGATATGGCCTTCTCAAAAGAAACTGATTCTGCCATCAAAAAAAATGGCGACCAGATGTTCTTCAGCGTAGTTGAGTTCATTCGACGCGGGTTTAACTGAAGAAGATGCTGAGTTCTTGACCACCTCGCAAGTAGGTTGCTGAGACAATGCTCTCCCAGAAGGAGCGCGTTGGTTGCAGCGTAGCCAAACGTGCTCCTTAGAGATAACAGGCTAGGCGAGGCTTGTCCTTTAGCCATGCGCCATTCGTAAAACAGTTCACCGACCGTAAGGCAAAATAGACCTCGCAAGAGACGTTGTGGAATCGCTGTCTGCCGAGTTCTTTCCAATCTGTCGATTTGGTCTCGCGAGAGGATGCGAATATTCGATGAAAGTGGTGACCACTGAGGCAAATAAGTACTCGACCAGGCAAAAAACTCTTGGATGTTGGGAGTTTCAATTATCAATACATCAGGGAACGATTGCGAGTTATCCACATCATGATAAATGGCGACTACTTCCTCTTGTGGTATCTCTTTGATTGAATCGATGACGCGCCCGTGAGCGGCCGGAGTGAGTTGCCGTGAAAACAGCTTCAGCAATATGTTACGCTCGCCACTTACTATGATCATTATTCCTCACCCCCAAATGCCAGATTGATTGAGGGCAGAGATTCTGGCGGAGAGACTGAGAGAATGGCACTCTTTACAAATGGTGGTATGGGATCACCATAGATTGCCAATGACGTCTTAGCTCGTGTTGCAAGTGTGAAGATTAGATTGCGTTGCAGAGGAAAACGCTTTAAAGATTCCATCATCGCACCATGTACCGCTCGAAATTCAAGTCCTTTACAACCATGCATAGTCGTTAAGCAAATTGGAATATTGACGTCGAACGTTGAGTAACCTTCACCCGACGATTGTTTAACAAACATCCCTGCAATCGCCGTCTTCGACAATGCTTCGCCCATGCGGTCGACATCGGAGTTTCGAGGGCAAATTACTGCAAGCATTTCACCCGGAAATGCTTTAGTTTGGATTTGGAGCTGTTTCACTATGGTCGCAACTTGCCCATCGAAATCTAGTTCTTTCCATTCGAAGAAACTTGGTAAGCTGTCCTCTGGATACCTGCAGGTAGGAAGCGTCTTTTCGTAGGAAGCCATACCTTTGCCAATTGAATCTGCTATCCGGCATATCTGGACTCCGTTTCGATAGTGGTAACGAAGTCGGTGGACAACACATGCCGATTGCAAACTTGAGACGCCTGAACCACCCGTGTAAAGCTGTTGCCGTGAATCCGCAACTGCAAAGATTCGGCTCGACAAGCTTCGAAACACATCGATCTCTTCCGGTAAAAAGTCTTGTGCCTCATCAAGGAAAATTGCATCGTAAGGTGGATAATCCAAGCTTGCTCGTAGTGCGCGGGCTCTCTCAACGAGTTCTCGCCTAACTTGATCGAAAGGGACATCGACGTCTGGAGCTGCGTGCCCATACTCTCTAAGAAGATCGTAAAAACATCTCGAGCTTGTCTTTAGTTTGTCGACGTCAAAATTGTATTGATCGGATCCGCGAGCAAGAAACTCGCGCAGCGTTCTTCCAAGCACTACGACGAGAATATTGGGAGTGACTTTTGAGACGTAGTTGGCACGCAGCAGCAGTAGATTTGTCTTCCCACTGCCAGGCGGTCCAAGTATCAAATGGTCCTGGTCTAGTGGTAAGTTAAGTATACCGCCTTGCTCAGCATCTAGCTTTGTTAAGTTGAGCCACCACTCATTATTCATTAGAATGCCTCAGTATTTGCATTAAGTCCCTCGCTAACTCTTCCCGCACAGAAATCGAGAATTGCTCGAGAACAAAAACGCCTTCGTAGAACGATCTGAATCGCAGTTCGTCGGTTCGCGATAGGGGTTGACCGACGGCGGTGGACAAAGAGCAAACACAAGACCTTGAACTTGCGTCAGTTATTTTTGTCGATATGACCGAACATACTGAAATTGGTTTTTGAGGAGTTCCATACTCAATTTCGACAACCAACATCGACGTTGTATCCGATTCCAAATCTTCACGTCGTGCGATCGTGTAGTTGGGGAACACTAGTTCTTTTCCTGACATGAAGGACCGGATGGCTAGCTCGACTTCATGTGCAATCTCTGTTAATGTTCGTTTTAGACGGTGTTGCGACACAGCTCCCTGTGGAAAGTTCAATTTTGCGGTGTCTGCTCTATGCAAAGCTCCTAAAAGCTCTTCTAGCTGTGTCAGCTGATCACCAACGGTAGGAGTGTTAAGAAATCGATCCCAGTTCACGAGGGCAAGGCGTTGAAGTGGGTCCTTGTGCATACAATCTAGGGAGAGTTTAACGAGATCCGCTGGTGCATCGGTAGAGTCAATGATTGGTGGAACTTCACGAATCGCTCTTAGCAATGCATCGCCTTGAAATTCCGCAAACGGGGGCTTCAGAGTTAACATCTCATAAAGCGTTGCGCCTAGTTGGTAGAACGTTACAGCAAGCCAGCCTTGTTCATCTAATTGCACCAAGTTGTCCAGTAGTTCAGGTGGAGCATATTCTTTCGTACCTTTAATATGGACGGAACCTTGATCGGTGATTGTCTCGCCACTTACAGGACGAACTAAACCTAGATCGAGGAGCGTAACATTAAAATCATCCATTCTGACAGCAACATTGGCAGGCTTGATGTCTCTATGGACCTGTTGCATATCGGCGTGCATGAAGAGCGCGGCCGCAGCGATCTGTTGAATTACTGTACGAATCTTCTCACGCGGCAAATCTTGCACAACTTCTTCTAATGTTGGGGCTTCAACGAACTCCATTGTCAAATAGTGATAGCCTAGGTGCACGCCCGCGCAATACGTTTTGACAAGATTGGGGTGAATCAGGTGCCGCTTTTCGACCTGCCGTTCGATCCGCTCCTTCTCGGCATCCGATTTCTGGAACAACTCTCGAGCATAGATTTTGATCGCAGCGTGTTTGTGGCCATTTGAACCAACCAGGACCACGCTTGTACCACCCTTGGCATGGAGTCCCTCAATGGTGAAACCGTCAAGCTCTTCGCCTTCGAAATCCTTCGCAATTCGCTGAGCTAGATCATCCGTCATTAACATCTGTGGCTACCGAACTTCATTTCAAGTGCTCGCACTGACCATTTACCCATAACCAAACCAACTATTCTATCGCCTGAATACTTCCGCCGTCTGCCGAGCACAATGAGAACTAGTCTGCAATGGTCGAGAGGGGGGATTATTAGAGTCATAGACCGCTAATCACGCAACAAAGGTTGCCCCCGTTCGCATCCGGACTCCGAACGAGAACTCTGTGTTAACTCTGGAGGCCCCCGAAAAGAGAGAGTCAGAGAGTTCGGGACCGATTTTTCGCACCAGCGGGTGCAAACTTGAGGGTTTCGTTCGAGAGACGGAAATCTCTCCGCAAACAGAGAGCGCGGCGGATTGGACCGGCGAACCGCGAAAAGCTTTGGAAACCCACGAATAGCTTGGTAGAAACGAAAAACGCCCGGCTGTCGATCTCTCGACGCCGGGCGTTAAGTCTTTTGGTCGCCAAAGTTAGAACTTTGACGAAAGCTCCTCCGGTAGGACTCGAACCTACGACCCGGCGGTTAACAGCCGCCTGCTCTACCAACTGAGCTACAGAGGAAAAGTTTGCTTCCTGCACCGTTATTCGGTCAGGGCGAGGGGGGAAGTTAACTGCGGATCAGAATGATTGCAAGTGAGTTTCAGATCGTTTCGCGGCTGTTTTCGTTTGCGAAAACAACAATCCGCAGGATTTGCCGGAGCAGGCGGGGTCCTCAATTGATTTGAGAGACTGACGGAGATTTGCGAATCGAACAGTGAGCTTTGGTTCCCTTTCCATGTTTCTGTCCCAACGAGATCAGGAATAGAACGCGCGTCCTTGAAAACGCCGCTTCAGGGCCGAAAACGTGAAAAGAAACCGTGACGGCACCGGGCACTCTGTCGGTTGCGATTGCTGGGGCTGAGGGCTTCAGGATCTCACGGCATGGTTGAATTGAACCGTTCGAGTATCCTGACGGCCGGTAGATTCTGCTGGACCAGAAGCAATTCGCCGAGTGACTTTCGCGTGAACTTCGGGTGTTCTATTTCTCGGTGTTGAGTGTGATTGACGTTTCCAGGTAACGTCCGGTCCCCTCTGAATGTTCCCCGTGTTTCTCACCTTTCGGCATCTCGAACAGGTCGCAGATATGAATCGCTCCCCTGGTCCACGATGGTCAATTGCCCGGGTCTTATCCGTTTGCATTGCTGTGTCTTCTTCGCTGTTTCTGCATCCAGCGAGCGTGGTTGCTCAGGGATTTCGTGTTTCTACGCACGTGTACAATGTTGCAGGAGCTGGTGGTGCGGATTCGGTGTTATCCAGCAGCCTGTCGTTGTTCAGCAATGGACGTGTCTACGACTACATCGATGCCGCAGATGAGGTCATCATTTTTGATCCCATGCAGAAAAAGTTCACCATCCTGAATGTGGCACGAGAGCTGACGACGACCATTAGTTTCGAAGAAATCCGTCGTCATCTGGACAAGAGAGTGCCAACCGTTGAACAGTACCTGCAGGAGCTGGCACAGCAGAGGAACCCATCCGCAGAGGCCGTTGCGACGAATCTTCGATTTCAGCTGAATCCTGAGTTCAGAAGAGACTACAAAGCCATGAATGGTCACCTCGAGCTGACCTCGTCTTCGTGGAATTATCGGGTGGAAACTCAACCCTGGCAGAATGCAGATCAGGTGGAGACGTACCTGCAGTATGCGGACTGGACTGCGCGGCTGAATCATGTGCTGCACCCGGGAAGTTTTTTCCCGGAGCCTCGCCTTGCACTGAACAAATCGCTGCGAGAGCTGAAAACGCGGGTCCCGGTCGCGATTGAACTGGATCTTCGACCGTCAGAATCGCTGCACATTCGAGCTCAGCATCAGTTTCGTCAGGGCCTTGATGATGACGACCGACGACGAATTGCTCGATGGGACCACGCTGCCGCCAGTCAAAGCGTCCGTCAGCTGCCATTCCTGAGCTATCAGCAGACCGTATTGCTGTCCCGCAAATAGACCACGCGATGGGCTCCGGCAAGATGTGGTTCCTGGTGCCACATCTGTTCCCGTTGCTGGAAATCAGCACTGATCATCTGGAACTCTGATCAGATAGTGCCCTGTTGTTCTTTCGCGGCGATGAGTTGCTCGCGCTCCGGCATCGATTTGTAAAACGGATCCAGGGGAAAGCACCCGGAAACAATTCCATTTCGGGGCGCGGTTGTGCAGTCACTGAATGTGCGACAGATCTTTTTTCGGGCCATCGGTCGGCCTGACAGGACATCTGCGGGCAGTTCCGGGTATGAAAGCACCATCCGGCCCAGGCCGATACTATCGGCCATCTCTTTCTCAAGCACGGCCTGGCCAACATTTGGCAGCCACTCCTGAAGGTACGAATAGCCGGAGCCGACGACGATCATCTCCGGGCAACGTCGTTTGAGCTCGGCGGTGGCCATGATTTGCCGGTGAACACCGACCAATGGATCTTCGGGAGGCTGATAGCCGTCGGAAGGCGGAAAGAGTGCAGGCCTTTGAATGTGTGGATTGTAGTAGGGGCTGCCGCACGTCGTGCAGGCCAGATCGATCTCCAGGGCATGAAGCAATCTTAAGAATTCGACAGGCTCACTCAGATCAATTCCGGTTCCCGAACCATCTCCACCAAAAGCGCAATGGTAGGCTTCTGTCGTGGATGGTACGCCCACCCGATCGTGAGTTGCCGATGGCTGAAAGGGAACAAAGTCAAAGACGCTGACACGAACTCCGATGTGCAGACCGGGCGCATTGGCACGAATCCCCGCTACGATATCGCGAAGAAATCGTGTTCTGTTTTCGAACGAACCGCCAAATTCTCCGGGGCGATCAAAGCCACTCAGAAGTTCGTGGCCGAGGTATCCATGACAGTGCTTAACGTCGACCCACGAGAATCCGGCTTTTTGAGCGAGCGCACACGCCGCCACGAAATCATCAATAAGCCGCTTCAATTCATCATCAGACAGGATTGGGGTATCTGTTGTGATTCCGAGTCTGGCGTCGAGCACCGGGTGTCTGTATGCAATCCGCGGCTTCAATTGTGTCTTGCTGTCAGGTTTGGCGTAACGCCCGGAATGGGTGAGCTGCAGCCCGATCAGCAGGTCCTCGTCGTTACCGAATGATTCGCGATGGGTGGATACAAGAAGTTCCCGTAGCCCGGCGATATCTGCCAGCGTCGAGGTGTTCAAAAGCAATTGATTTGGATTGGCGCGACCATCCTGACGCACCGCGACCGCTTCGCCTCCCCAGATCAACTTTGCTCCGCTGAGCCCGAAATTCTTCCAGCGACGACGTGTCAGGTCGGTGGGCCTTCCGTCTGTCGTCCCATCCCATCCTTCCATAGGAAGGATACAGTAACGATTGCCAATGTTTCCTGCTCGACTTTGGATGGGTCGAGTTGCCGGTCCATTTCCCGTTGAATCCAACTGTGTGACGAATGGCAGGTCCAGTTGAAGCTCGTTCAGGCGGTTCTGGAATTCTTCGGCGGTTTTGAAGGTTGAAATCCGGGGATACTGCATGCTTCTGTTCTTGATACTTTGCTGAAGAATGGGTGACGGCCGTCGGAAAAATGAATACGTTTTCGGGTGTCGGGCCTGAGGTGAAGTGGGTCGGTACGGTGAAATCGTCTGACTCATAAAGGCCGTTGTTGCCTCGAACACTGGCGGACGAAAACAGTCCGGAGTTCGGGGGCCGCAGTGTTCGTCCGTGGCAGTGTAGTGTTACGCGCAAGCTTTCGATTTATCGGCGGCTGTAAAAAGCCAGGAAAATATCGGCCTGATTTTGAATGCGGATCACGGCGTCACTGCCGCTTGAATGAGACTCGAGGTCAGAAGGATGTACCGGCGAATGTCACTTCGCAATCCGGGTGAGCCTTCTTGAATTCGTCCGCACCGGCTTGTGTGCAGGCAGAGTTTTCAATTCGCAGGACTTTCAATTCCTTGTGCGAACGAAGGCGGCCGAGCGTTTCGTCCGAAACACCTGTGCAGTTCGCAAGATTCAACTGCTCCAGTTGCTTCATTCCCGAAAGCAATCGCAATCCCTGGTCTGACACCTGATTACCGGACAGGTTGAGCACTCTGATCCGGGATGCTCCTTTCAGGGCCTGAATGACCACGTCACCCGCCTGGCACCCTCCCGCAGACACGACTTCCAGAGATCGCTGGCCATCAAGGTGGGTGAAGCCATAGTAACCGAACCTGGTGTTACTGGCTTCGATAACTTTCAGCTGAGACCTGGCCCCCCTGGGGCCAAGGGCAGCGAAACCGGATCCTTCGATTCGGCACCCGGAGACATTTATTTCCTCCAGTTTGGTAAGCGTCGCCAGGTGAACAAATCCGTCATCGGTAATTTGTGTATTCGAAAGATCGAGGTGTGTGAGTTCCGTGCACGGTGACAGGTAGCTCAGACTTTGACTGTTCACGCCTGCCCCTGACAGGGAAAGCCAGGTTATCTGAGACAGCGAAGCCAGCGGTTGATAGTCATCAGTCAGCACGGGGCAATTGGTCAGATCAAGCCGTCGGAGTTCATTGAATGCTGCCAGAGACTGCAGTCCGGCTTTTGTGATCTGTGCGGATCGCAGGTTGAGTTCTTCCAGCATCCGGGTTTCTGGTTCGAAGTTTGCCAGAGCAGCCAGGTCGGCATCGGTGCGTTCGTGCGGCTGCTTTGCTTTGAACTGACTGACAATCACCTCGGGAGTGAGCGGTTCCTGATTTGTGAGTGACGACGCCGGCGGCGATCCGATTGCGGGAGGCGCAGCGGGTGTCTGATCTGCGTTTTGCTCCACCTCGAGTGCATCAGTTGTCGAATCTGACGGGCTGGGGATGCCGAGATCCTGACACCCGGGAGCGCAGAGGGTCAACGACAATACGAATACGGCTGACCTGACAAATCTTGTGAGTACGACCATGGAGCATCTTCCGAATCAAAATACCGGACTGGGCCCATCGGGATCATACTGTCAATCATTATTACCGCAATCGTGCGCTGAGGCTGTCTCAACCACTCTGAGCCGGTCTGAAGCCGATCTGCTGTGGCTGAGAACGCGCAAACTGGCCGCAGGAATCAGATGGCTTATCGTGGGCAGCGAGAAAGCGTTGCCTGTTACCGTCTTTCACTTCTGCATCAGAGGTTGGCATCAGGAGCGATGCGAGCTGAGGCGAATCCTATACCAGGCCGATTTTGACCTGTGCGTCGAGCGGTGTTGTGGATCCGAAACGCGCGACGCAGAGTTCGACGATGCGTTCGGCGGCTTTACCGTCACCGTATGGGTTGACGTCGACCTGCATTTGTTCGTAGGCGTCGCGATCGCTGAGTAATCGAGAGACCTCGTCGATGATTGTTTGAGGGTTCGTGCCAACCAGTTTTGTAGCTCCCACAGTGAGTGCTTCGGGCCGTTCGGTCGACTCTCGCGTTACCAGCACAGGCTTTCGAAGCGTCGGTGCTTCTTCCTGGACGCCCCCGGAATCGCTGAGGATCAATGTCGCCTGGTCCATTAACCAGATGAATTCGGGATAGTCTGCGGGAGCAATCAGATGCACGTTGCTTCGGTCCGCGAGTCGTTCGTGGACGGGTCCGCTGATATTGGGATTCAGATGGACAGGATAGACAAACTGGACTTTCGGAAACTGCATCGCAAGCGTGGCGATCGCAGTGCAGAGATTTCGAATTCCATCTCCATGATTTTCACGGCGATGGGCAGTGATCAAAACCATCGGCCGGCCGGCGATGTCCGGATGCTTCTGCATCCACGTGGCGGCGTTCAATCGTTCCTGTGCGACCGCAATTTGGAGGGCATCAAGCACTGTGTTGCCCGTCACAATCACGTCCGCAGCCGGGTAGCCTTCATTCAGCAGATTCTGTCGTGCAACTTCAGTTGGAGCACAATGCAGGGCTGTCGTCAGTGAGCAAACTCGGCGATTGAACTCTTCAGGAAATGGAGAATCGATGCTGTCCGTTCGGAGACCGGCTTCTACGTGCACAAACGGAATTCTCGCGTAGAACGCCGCCATGCTCGCGCAGAAAGCTGTTGTTGTGTCTCCCTGCCCGACGATGCAGTCCGGCTGATACTGTTGAATGGCCCCTGTCAGTGATGTCAGGCACCGGGCGGTCAGATCCGATAACGATTGTCCGGCGGTCATTAAATCCAGATCGATGTCGGCTCGAATTCCAAAGTAGTCATTCACCTGGTCCAGCATCTGTCGGTGTTGTCCAGTGACGCATACGACGGGCTTCACCCGCTTATCCCGCCGGGCTGCAAGCACAAGGGGAGCCATCTTGATTGCTTCGGGTCGGGTGCCGAATACGAGCATCATCTTCATAACGAGAGGTTCCAGTAGGCACTAAGGGTTATTGGCAGCCGCAGAGTCTGAGACTTGCATCTGTTCCGGAAGCGGGTCTGCAGGGGCAGGATGAAACCGAAAGATCTGAAGTTCGAACTGACAGAACTGCCTGATGGAACAATCGACACTGACCGTCGTCACGGGCTCGAACTGCGCTGGGCAAGAATGAACAAGTCTTCGGAGCTGTTCAGCCTTTTCGATGTGCATGTAGAACTGAGGGTACTCAAGCACCACATATCTGGGTGCCGCATCTGTGATCAGCTTGAGCATCTCGCTGTCAGACTCGGCGAATGATTCGAAGTTGGTGGTGGGGATGCACGTGAAGTCGTAGAGAATGCGATCCCCGCGCAGGACCCTGCGCGACCGTGTCGGATCCAGATGCCTCATGAAGTAAGTGAAATTTCCATCCCACCATCCATCAAAGAACACCGCGTCGCCTGGTTCTGTATGTTCCAGAACAAATTCCGCAGCCTCCCGATATCCGACGACTCGGTAGGTTGGCTCATACATCGCTGCCGTTGCCGTTGTGCTCAGCAGTGCCGCGTAAGCGCCAGCGGTGGTCAACAGCGGACTCCAGCCACGCGTTCTGGAAAGAAAACGAGCGACTGCATCCGTCGCGAAGGCCGCAAAAAAAGCGACAGAAGGAAGCCAGTAAATTCCGTGGCGAGCACGCTGTTCAGCAAGCGGAGTGAAGGTGATGTACGTTGCAATCACCAGACCAAGCAGAGTGGCATACTTTTTCTTGTCGGAAGCGCGGAGTACAAGAATGAGCCCGAGCACCGCGACTGCCGAAACAATCCAGCCCGTTTGTTCCCCCATCGATGACGGATAAAACCAGAGGTTCTTGAATGCCATGAATCCATTGACCGATCCGTCAATGGAACCGCCCACGGATTCTGTTGCCTGCTGCACATGAAGCTTGCCCATCTCTTTGGCGATCAGCAGATAGACCGGGCCAGTGATGCACAAGGATGCAGAAACTGCGATGACCGTATGTCGATTCAGCAGGCTGGTCCAGCCACCACGAAACACCAGCACTGTGGCGTAGAAAGGCAAAAGAACAGCGGCGTCGAATCGAGTCAATGCCGCGAGGGAGGCTGACAAAGCTGCAAGGTACAGGTTTCGGGGACGGTGGGTCATCGACCAGAGATCGAACTGGTCCACTGATAACAAAATGAGTGCCATAGCGGGCATCTCAAGCATCACGTCTCGGCCGTATTGAAAGATGATCGGCATCGTGGCAAACACGATTGTCGTCAGCATTGCGAGCTGTTTGTCGGCGATTCGGTGAGTGAATCGGTAGACGCACCACGCCGAACTCACCAGGCTCAATGCGACCAGTAATCGCGCGACGGACACAGATGTGCCCAGGAAGCACATCATGACACCACAGACACCATGAAACAGCGGCGGCCAGATTAACAGGCCGAGCGCCGGGTATTGTTCGTAGTATCGTTCTGCGTAGCCTTTGGGGTCGGTGAAATCAGCGTCTGTCAGAAAGTCCCGAAAGAAGACGGAGGTCATTACGTGGCGATTGGAGTCGCCACCGAAGACTGGTTCAACAGGTTGTTGAGTCAGAACGTGCAGACCAAGCGGCAGCAAGGCAATCACAATCAGAGTTGTGATGCCGTTTCGCCAGTTTGACTGAGCTTTCGTTGAATCGTTCATTGTTCGGAGCCCGTGGGCGAAAACAGGATAGGCGGTTACTTCAGACAGCCTGATGTTCGCGATCCAGTTCAGCCGCCACGCCTCCGGCCTTCTGCGTTCGCTGCACTTCACCCACCGGAGGTCGAATTGCTGCCGCGTGCTCTTTCATCGGGACAACTGTGAAGTGCTTCTTCATTTCCGCGATCATCCATCGAGTCATCTGCACCTTGGGTTCGGCGGGTTTATCCATCGCAGGGAAGAACGACAAATCTGAATCGTCGTCGCAGCCCATAAAGTCGAGAGGATGCAGAAGCAGAGAGGGGCCAATGCCAGCCATCCGGCACATGTTCAGTGCCATGTGCCAGTAGGTCCGGGCAATCAGCGGCGAGAATCTGGCCAGGTAAAGAATATAGCTTGCGTGAATCGGGACTTTGAACAGCGGCATTGTCGTGACGGGAATTTCGACCATTCGGCCTTCGGGGAAATTCCACACGAACGGTTTCAGGGGACGGAAGCCTTCACTGAACCTGCCGAACAATTGCTTCCGATCTTCCTGCTGTTCCTTGCTGAGTCTGGCGGTCATGAAGTAATACATGCGGGCGAGAGGCCCGAGGTATGTCGGAAATGTTGAACAGTCGTATTGGTAACCTCTCCGGATCAGTGTCTTCAGCAGCAGTTCGCAAAAACTAAAACCGGGGCCACGAAATCCAACGGTTCGCTGTCCGGTGACACGTTCCAGGTGCTCTTCGGTGCGTGCAAGCTCTGTGACTAATTGTTGCTCTGAGTAGAGATGCAGCCACGGTTCATGATTGAAAGAATGGTTGCCGATTTCATGACCTTCGGCGGAGATCGAGGCCAAAGCTTCGAAATTCTCGTCGCGGGCCGCGTCCTGTCCAACGACAAAAACGGTCATTTTCAGCTCAAGTTCGTTGAGCACTTGCAGAAATCGAGGCACCACCAGTGGCAGGTATGTGGGGTACTGATCCCAGCCTGCATCGCCGTGAGTCTTCATGTACGACCACTTGTTGTCCAGGTCGAGTGACAGGCTGGCAATGGGTTTCTGAGCGTTCATCTTTCCCTCTCAACGAAACGACGGGCACTTACAGCCCTTTGAAAAACAGTTGCAAGGCAACCCAACGCTTTCGCGGGCCATCGATATTGCATCAGGCCTTCGAACACGAATTGCTCTGACGGATCGGGAAGCCTTTCCGGATGACCTGCTTTCAGTGACCTGCTAGTCGGCCACACCGATCTGGAATGGTTGGTTTGTGGCTTTCGGATCCAGCGATTCATGTTCGACCGTCACTCGCGGACTGGCTCCGAATTCGGCGGCGAACTCGTTGGCAAGTTTGATCGTTTCATTAACGTTCAGTGTGCCATTCACGATATTCGCCGAACTGACCGCCATGAGATTCGGAATACTCGTCTGAGTTGGCGGCAGGCGTTCTGAATAGCCGAGCGTTGGCAAGGCGAATACGTGCGGCACTCTTGAGACCTTGAACGCTGCCACATCCGCCATAGAAAGTGTTGGATGCATCTTCTGGAGTCCTGAGATGAATTCATCTTCCAGTTCGGCATCGATTTTCCGGAAACCCTCGTCATCTGGTCTGACGTAACGCGGCAGATAAACGAGCGTATAGCCATTCATGTGCTTTTTCTTCACGAGCGAAGTCATTTCAATGACCGCCGTAAACGGCAATCCCTCGTCTGTGATATTGGTCACGTAATACGGTGACAGTGGCTTGTTAAGCAGGACAGAAGCACAAATGATTCCGTGATACTGGACACCTTCGAATCGTTCCTTTTCGCGATTCGTTAGTTCCGGGCAGATCCGTCCCATCACGGGCGACGGCAGCGTTGAAACAACTCTGTCGAAGACGAGCGATTCGTCGGCCAGATGGACGCGAACTCGCGCGTCCTGATAGGGGGAGATCATACGGACTGCATTGTTGCATCGAATCTCGACGCCAAGATCGATCAGCTTCTGTGCCAGTTCATTGTTGACGCTCGCGTATCCACCCCGCACATAGCCGAACATTTCCTTCTTTAATCCTGTTCGTCGCGCGGCATACATTCGTGCAATGGTTGCCCAGATGAATGCGGCTGAAGTCTGCCGCCAGCAATCGCCAAGCTTACTTCGGAGCAACGGCAGCCAGATTTTCTGAAATGTTCGTTCGCCGGAGAGCTTCTGCAGCCATTTTCCAACGGGAATCTGTTCGAGCTTCTTCCAGTTCCTGACTCGGGATGCATAGAAGATTGTTGCACCGAGTCGCAGTTTGTCGATGAGACGCAGCGGAGGAAATTTCAGAAACTCAAGTGAATTCGACATCGAATGCAGTTTGCCATCGGTGTAGAAACCAGTCTTTGTTTCAACCCATTCCATCTGATCGTAGAGGTTCAGCTCTTCGAGCAGCGAACGAGTATGCAGATCTGACATCAGAGTGACGTGATAATGACGATCCCACGTGACGTCTCCGATTTGCCAGGCGTCGGCAAGCCCGCCGAGCCTCTGGCGAGATTCGAGCAGCGTCACACGATGCCCCTGCTGCGCGAGACGCAGGGCTGTCGTCATGCCGAGAATGCCGCCGCCAAGGACAGCCCAGTGTTCTTGTTGGTCGGTCGAATCATTCGTTGTTAACGGCATTGTTGTTTCCTTTTTGTTGCAGCAGGCGAGCCTGCTGGCGTCCAGTCAACGCAGGGCAGCTTCAAAGAGTGTCAGCAACCGACAGGTGTTCCATTTTGTGGCAGCCAGGTGGATTGTTTTCCGTCACCGATTGACCACAGATGGTGTAGCTCAAACCACATTGGCAAATCGCTTCGACAGTCAGTTCTTCTGAGCCTGGCTGATATCGGTGAACCGGTTCTCCGCAGCGACAAACGGCTCCGATGACGCGAGCCGGACTGCCAATCGCCAGGCAAAAATCCGGAATACTGCGAGTGACAACAGCGCCCATCCCAACCATGGCAAACCGACCAATCTCAAGATTGCAGCCAATCAGACAACCTGCCCCGATGGTCGCGCCCTCTCGAACAATTGTTTCCAGTGTGTGTTCATCCGGATCCGAAGATCGCAGATCTTTCAGATCGGGAGTCGTGGCCCGTGGAAAGCGATCGTTTGTGAAAATCGTCCCGGCGCTGATCATCACTCCGTCTTCGATGGTCACTCCATTGCAGATGTAAACGTTCGAATTGATCTTCACTCGATTGCCAATCCGGACCTCATAGGCGATCAGCGACTTCCCGCCCACGATACATTGTTCGCCCAGCACCGCGTCGTGGCGGATGTGTGCGTTATCCCAGACAGAAGTGCCGTCACCCAGCACGACGTTATTTTCGATAATTGCGGTCGGATGAATGCGATTACTCATGAGCGTTCCGTGATGAATCCAGCTAAAACCGAGGCCGCATCGCTCTGCGGCCTCGTTGATCGAAACCAGACAGCTTTCAACTCTTTCACAAATCGATGGGAGATCTGAACTCCGCGTGTTTCATTGAGCGACCAGAGGATGTCGGGTTGCGAATCCTCCAGTTCCGCTCGATGATCGATTTTTGTGGAAGATGTTTAGTGACTGACAACCTGACCGACGGAACTCTGTCGGCGGAATGGTGTCGCTGTTGCAACTTCATGCCATTTTTCAGACTGCAGTGCGGCGTAGGCCGTTTCGATCACTCGAACAGAGGCGATTGCGTCTGTTGGCGTGATGATCAGTTCTTCTGTTCCCCGGATTGCGCCGGAGAAGTTCTTCAACTGGTTGGCAAATGAGGCGACTTTGTCGTAGCCATTTCCAAACACCGTCCAGTCCTCTGCAGATGCCGTCTTGTACTTCGATTCTTTCCAGCCAATGAACAGCGTGCCCTTGCTGCCGTAAATACTGATAAAGTGTGGCTGTACTTTGTTCATGCTCCACGAAAGGTCGATACTGCCCATGGCCCCGCCTTCAGTGCGAGCGAACAGATGCACGGTGTCCTCAACGTCCAGTTGCTGAATTCTTCGTCCTTCAACAACCTGAAGTTCCGTGATCCCGCCCAGCAGAAATCGAAGAATATCGACCGAATGGGTTCCGTTATCGATCATCACTCCGCCGCCGCTGATGGCCGGATTGCTGTTCCAGCGTTTCGACATATCCACAAAGCCGGCGAAGGTATTTTCGAAAAGTATGACTTCGCCCAGCTCGCCCGCTTCGATGATTTCGCGTGCCTTCTGGACATCTGCGACAAAACGAAACTTAGACCCCATCGTGAAAACGACGTGGCATCGTTCTGCGGCTTCAACCATACGGACAGCCTCCTGCGAACTGACCGCAAGTGGCTTTTCGCAAAGAACATGCACTCCCTTCTCCATCAGTTTGATGCAGACATCCGGATGCGTTGATGGGGGTGTGCAGACGACCGCCGCATCTGGTTCCAGGGCATGAATCATGGCGTCGACATCGTCAAACGCCTGAACGCCGGCCATCGCTGCAACTTCTTCTGCTGCTTCACGTCGAATATCCGCAACTCCGACGAGCCGCCCCGGTAACGACTGCGAAAATGCCTGAGCGTATGCTTTTGAAATTCCGCCAGCGCCAACAATGACAAAGCTTGGTTGTGTTTGAGCAATCACGAAAATGGTCTCCAGAATGCAGAGGCACGTGCCGGAAGTCCCCTGGCAGGTGCGGTCAGTGCAAGGCAAAACAGATTGAAGTTGAGGCCGACTTCGCCAGACGTTGGGAAAGCATCGGAATGATTGACGGACCCTGTGTGCCCCTCTGCAGTTCCACTGCACACACAGGTATCCGTCATCATTTCAGTATCCGTTATCAGCCGATCGCCCCCGGCAACCGGGAACGATCGCTTCAGCGGTGCAATTAACGTGAGACCTGCGGTTCAGACTGACCAACCAGTGAAGCCACCGCTTCACGAATATTGCTGGCAAGATACTGAACATGTTCGTCCGTGTATTTTTCATTCCATGGCAGCACAAGAACATGTTCCAGGGCATTCCAGGTGCCCTCGAAGTGTTCCCGGCTGTAGTCAACTGCTTCAGGTCGAGCCAGTGTGAATGGCCATCGGCTGTTGCCAAATGTGCACTGATCTTTGATGACCTGACAGCAGAAGGCAGGCTTCTGGATGTATCGTGGTGCACAGAGAATTCCGCTGTCTCGCAGCGCTGCTCCCAGAGCCACTGTTCCGCCCGGGATGACCTGATCATCGACACGCAGACAGTATTTCCAGAACGTATGAACACTGTTTGGTGTGATGGCTGGTGTAGAAATCCCGGCCACACCTGCGAGTTCTGCGGTGAGTGCTTCTGCCAGCCGCACGCGAGATTCGACAACTCCGTCCAGCTTCTTCAGCTGCGCAAAGGCGACGGCCCCCTGCAGTTCACTCATTCGGTAGTTCAACGCTACGAAGTAGTGATCCGGTTTTGCATCGCCGTAACCCCACGCCTTGTTGATGTACAGGTACATGCGACGGGCAAGTTCTTCATCATCTGTCGTGACGATGCCGCCTTCGCCGGTTGTAATATGCTTACCCTGCTGGAGACTGAAACAACCGATTGCACCGATGGTCCCGACGTATCGATCTTCGTAGGTCGAAAGAAACGCCTGTGCGCAGTCTTCGATCACGGGAATGTTGTGACGATTTGCCAGCTCCATGATGGCGTTCATTTCACAGGGATTGCCGAACAGGTGCGTCACGATGATGGCACGAGTTCGCGGGCTCAGGCACTTTTCAATCGAACTGGCAGTGACGTTGTAGGATTCCGGATCGACATCCGCGAAAACAGGAATCGCACCCTGATAGAGAATGGGTGTCAAAGCCCCCATATCTGTGATTGAGGTTGTAATAATCTCATCGCCAGGTTCGGGATTAATAGCAGCTATTGCACAATGAACAGCGGCTGTCCCGCTGGAGCATGCGTATGCGAATTTGGCGCCAAGACGCCGAGCAAAATCTGCCTCAAGACTCTTGACAAAATTGCCTTTTGTGCTGGTGAGTGTGCCGGAGTCAAGACACTCCTGAAGTGCCTTCAGCTCTTCCGGTCCAAACGTACGACCTGTTGCGTCCTGATCTGATGGCAAACTGATTCGGTTGGTCATGGATTAATGCTCACTTTCGTCGATCACTGGAGAACGGAGGTTGGTGCCTCTTTGCCGTTTGAAGTTGTGAAGTTTTGAGGTTTCAGTTGTTGGGCGCATCGAAGGGTCAATTCGCACAACGAGTTACGTCAGTCCGTTTGGTTCACTGATCCTTTGAACTCCCTGAAAGGAGCCGGCGGATCGTCACGCGTTTGAGTAGTTTGAGATGGCTGCAAATTGTGCGAAGTGTTTTCATCTTGGAGGCACCGAAGAGTCGGACTTCCAGCACGGCAGGATGCTCAACGATGTTTCGGTTGCGCAGAGTGAGCTCCGCGGCCATCTCTGCTGTTCCCAGGAAACCGTTTTCTGTCAGCGGCAAATCCAGGATGAGGCTGCGCCGATAGATTCGAAAACAGCTGGTCCATGTCGCCAGCTTCCTGCGAAGCAGCAGGCGGTAAAGTACCGATAGTCCGTGGGACAAGGTCAACCGCCACGCCGGAACGTTTCGAACACCACCATCCCGGTGATAGGGCGATGCGGTGACGAGAGCGACGTCATCCTTCAGCAGCGGAAGCATGTTCTGCAGCTCGTGGGGATCGTATGAACAATCGCAGTCCATCGAACCGACGATTTCCGTTTCGGATGCCGCAAGACCCGTCAGGATTGCAGCTGAGACGCCCTTGTTCGTTTCATGGTGCAGGACTCGAATATCAGGATCGCTGCCGAACAACGTGTTCAGAAGTTCCAGTGTGGTATCTGTACTGCAGTCGTCGACGAACAGAATTTTCAGGTCATACTTTGACGACAGATCGTTCCGAAGATGATCCAGTGTCCGGGACAAATAGGGAAGGGACGATTCTTCGTTGTAGCACGGGATGACAAGGGTGCATGCGACTCTGGATGTGGCGTCAGGTGCAACACTCTGTACAGCGTTCGCCTGCCCGGTTTCGGAAGAGGGACAGATGTCAGAGCGATTTTCTGCCGGCGTTTCGATGGGCTTTGATCTTTGTTTCCCAAACTGCTCCAGTTGAGCGAGGGGGCTGTTGGGATTTGAGCTGTGATTTTGAATGGAAGTGAACTTCCATTGCGTCAGGTACTCCGGCAGCAGCCAGCGATACTTGCCCAGATTTCGATAATGCCGAATGCGTCCGAATCGCCCGACGGCACTCATTTCAGGCTGTTCTGAATCAATTTCCCACGTCTGGAGATACATCACGTAGGGCGATCGTTCTGCTTCCATCCAGCGGCGCACTGCTCCCTGCATGAGTGCGTGCGGAAACTGACGCTGGTAATTGCCGCCCGCAATTGGCAGCCAGCTACCGGCAAACGGAAGAGTGGAAGGTGGAACTTCAAACAGCTGCCCGGAAGGAGCACTGCGAAGGTGAATTGTGCGTGGATCCGGATCGCCACCTGAGTCACGGCGGCGCGGCATCAAACTGGAGTCGTAAAGGTAGCCGGCGTCGATGACGTCTTCCAGAACCCACAGGTCCCCTTGACGAAACCAGCCATCTGCCTGTCGATATCCGTTCACGGCTCTGCCCGTTGTGTCTTCCAGAATCTTTCTGGAGCGGATCAGATCATTCAGACGATCACGCCGACTGAGCTGCGTGATCCGCTGGTGCAGGTACCCCCGGCTTGCGACCTCGTGGCCCAGATCGCTGATTCGGCGGACCAGTTCCGGGTACATTTCCGCGATCCAGCCCAGCACAAAGAATGTCGCCTGTGTTTTATGCGACTCCAGAAGCTGAAGGAGTTCTTCAACATTCGCCTGAAGTCGTGAATCGAAGCGGTACCAGTTCTTTGCCTGGATAAACCTGTGGAAGACGGCTGCCTGATAGTAGTCTTCGACATTCACCGTCAGCACATTCAGTCCCGCCCGCCTCGGCGCGTCGGCACCGTGGTCGACATGATCGATTTGTCGTTCGAGTATCGCGGGATTCGTCATTGTCTCAAGGGATTCACGTTCAGGGAATGCCGGGGCACGGCAATGATTCAAATGCGTCCAGAGAGTCGGATTTGAATTCGATTTGAGTGCGGCTGACGCCAGGTTAGCAGCCTGCTGAAAAACGGAACTGGGTTGAGCAGAAGAGCTTAAAACACGAGTGTTTTCAGCCGTCCAGCGTGCTTGTCCCGATTCTTCAACGGACAGTTAGCCCAACTCTAGTTCCTGGAATTCAACAGTAGATGAAAAAGCGAAACGATGTGAATTTCTTTCTCATTAGGCTCACACAGCGTTGCAGTACTGCAGGTTTGTTGCCCCCGGGCGCGATCAAATGATGCTGTAAGGCATCACCGACTCCCGGAAGGCAGATGCATGATCAGCAATGTCGCCATAATCGGTACATGTGAATCGGACTGACGGTGCTGATTGATCTCCGTGAACTTTCGGCCTAACGTCCGTTATGAACTACCTCGCGCACGGATATCGATTCCTTGATGACCCGCTGTTCATGGCAGGCACGGCCGTTCCGGACTGGCTGTCCGTGGTGGACCGACGCGTTCGGGTTCGCAGCCGATCGCTCAGTCGACACATGGCAACGGTCCATCCGTCGGACGGCCGTCTGATATCCGGCATGCTTCAACACCTGGCGGATGACGACGTGTTTCATCGTTGCCCCACGTTCATGATGCTGGAGTCCGAACTTGGGAGTCTGTTCAGAAGAACGATGCCTGATCCGTTTGATCATCGTCCGGGGTTTCTGGGGCATATTGTGACTGAACTTCTGCTGGACGCATTTATCGCGGAGAACCACCCGGGTGTGCTGAAGCGATACTACTGTTCGATGAGTAATGTTGTCGCCGAAGAAGTGCAACGAGTCGTGAATTTGGTAGCGACTCAGTCCACAGCAAAACTTGCCTGGTTCATTGACCGGTTTCGAGAGGTGCAGTTTCTTTACGACTATCTCTCCGACGCTGGATTAGCTGCTCGCTTGAATCAGGTTCTTCGGCGAGTCACACTGCCTGCGCTGGAGGATGAACATACAGCTGCCATCCGGGATGCCAGAATGCTGGTTCGCGAACATGGCGAACTGTTGTTGTCGACGGTAGAAACCGCCCGACGACTCGTGGGCATTCAGGGTTCAGCCGCTGTTGATCACCAGGCTGCTGATGAAACAATCAATCGAGAGGAATTTGACAGATGAAATATGGTATGAACCTTCTGCTTTGGACGTCCGGAGTTACCGAAGATCACTTCGGACTGCTGGCAGACATCAAAAGCTGGGGATACGACGGAGTCGAGCTGCCGATGTTCGACTTCGATTTGCAGAACGCCGCGAAAGTCGGAGCTGAGCTCCAGCGTCTCGGGCTGGAAGCCACGGCTGTGACGGTCTGTACTGCCGAGGAAAATCCCATTTCCCCCGACGCCGCGATCAGGGCCGCCGGTCTGGATCGACTGAAGAAAGCCATCGATGCGGTCGCTGCGGCCGGAGGCACCCACCTGTGTGGCCCAATCCATTCTGCCCTCGGTGAATTCAGCGGTGCCGGTCGAACCGAAGACGAATGGAACCGCGCGAAAGATATTCTGTCTCAGGCTGCTGACCACGCTAAAGCGAACAACGTCACGCTTGTTGTGGAGTACCTGAATCGGTTTGAGTGCTATTTTCTGAACTGCGCTGAAGATGCAGCTCGCTTCACACGCGAAGTGGGCCATTCCAACCTGAAGATGATGTACGATTCATTCCACGCGAATATCGAAGAGAAGAGCATAACCGGGGCGTTGAAATCGTGTGTTGACCAGATGGTTCACGTACACATTTCCGAAAATGACCGTTCGACTCCCGGCGAAGGCGGAGTGAACTGGGACGAGACGTTCCGCGCTTTGAAGGAAATCAACTATGACGGTTGGTTCATGATTGAAGCATTCGGACTGGCATTGCCGGAACTTGCCGCAGCCACGCGAATCTGGCGCCGGATGTTCCCAACGGAGCAGCATCTCGCTCAGAAGGGCCTGGAATTCATGAAGTCGCGATGGGAATCCGTCGCCAAATAATTCGTGACATTCCCACCAACTGACCAATCTCTCACTGAAATTCCGGCGGAATCTTAAAGGAATATGTATATGAAGAACTCTTTGACTCAAAGTCTGATTTGTCTGTCGCTGCTGACGGTCACTTGCCTGGTGCAGCCAGCCTGTGCCTTCGCAGACGATGCTGATGCGATCAAGGAGGCGTATCTTGATGCTGAATCGGCTGGCAAGCCATTTGCAATTCAGGGTGAGTATTCCGGCGAAGTCAAGACGCAGGACGGCCCGATGAAGCTTGGTGTGCAGGTGATGGCACAGGGCAGGAACGAACTGGCGTTTGCTGCCTGGTTTGGCGGTTTGCCCGGTGATGGGTGGAATGGCGAAGGCGTCCTGCGAGGAAAAGGGGAAATGACAGGAGAGACAGCCACTCTGACAGGCGAACATGGACGCGGAGAGATCAAGGACGGAAACCTGACGATTTACGATGCCGACAATAACCTGATGGGTGAGCTGCAGAAGATTGAGCGCAAATCCCCCACTCTTGGCGCAAAACCACCTGAAGGTGCCGTGGTTCTATTTGATGGAACGACGGCTGATCAGTTTGAAAACGGACGTCTGTCCGAAGACAACCTGCTGATGGAGGGAGTCACCAGCAAAGATAAGTTTCAGGATTTTCAACTGCATCTGGAGTTTCGGCTGGCGTTCATGCCGAATGCACGAGGTCAGGCCAGGAGCAACAGTGGCTGTTACCTTCAGGGACGCTACGAAGTCCAGATTCTTGACTCATTTGGGTTGACCGGTGAGGACAATGAATGTGGAGGGATCTACAAAGCCAGCAAGCCGGATTTGAATATGTGCTTGCCGCCATTGGCCTGGCAAACCTATGACATCGAGTTCCACGCGGCAAAGTTTGATGCAGAAGGCAAGAAGATCAGCAACGCCCGCGCAACCGTAAAGCACAATGGCGTCGCAATTCATACCGACCGGGAGATTCCAGGCGGAACTCCTGGCGGCCCGGTTCGTGGTGAAGGTGCTGAAGAAGGCCCGATTTTTCTGCAGAATCATGGCGATCCGCTGCGTTTTCGCAACATCTGGGTAAAACCACTTTAGCAGCCAGTTGAAAAAAGGGACTGGCTCGAGCAGCAGACCTTAAAACACGACGGTTTACAGCCGTCCCGCGTGCCAGTCCCGGTTTTTTCAACGGACAGTTAGGCACAATGTTGGGCACAATGCGGATTGCTTTCCTGTGAAATGCAGCCCGTCGGAACGCAGCGTTCCGGCGGGCTTATTTCGTTGGGCGAGGATAAATGATTGATCCTCCGCGTCGAAACAGCCATGATGCAGAAACCACCCAGTTCCAAGGAGCGATTCGATGCAGGTCTTGTCCAGAATCCCCGGCGTCCCTCACCGCTTGATCCTTTGCGTGATGTTGACCGTGTCCGGACTCTGTGAGTCGTCACGCGCGCAGCACCACCGTTCTGGTTCGGTCCAGAGAAACGCAATCGGAACCGGCATTCCGTATCGAAATCTTCCATCGGGAAGTGATCTGTATAGTCGAAATCGTCAGTACGGCGGTGCACATTCGACGGCCGGTTGGAATGCAGCCGTCCGCGATCCGCACACCGCATCCAGACACCACCATACCAGCGATATTTATTTCGACGCACGCGATCACCGGCTCGCGAATCGTTACGGATTCGCGCCGGGCATTGCGAATACTCACGGTTACTGGCCCAACTACGGCTCCTGGCCAAGCTACGGCTCCTGGACCGGCTATGACGGTCTGACGGGACTCAATGGGTACTACAGCTACAACGTCAACGGGTGGGGATATCTCGGCTCGACCTACTCCGCTGCCACATATTTCGGCCCGTTGCTGATTCCGCTGCCTGGAGCCATCACACCCTACTACACGTCTCCATATGGAGTACTCGGGCCGCAAGTTTCCTATCCGGTCCCGATCAATGGAGTGAACCCATTCGGTCGCTCAACTGCCAGTTACACTGTCACCCCCAACCCCGCGACAGTGGCCCCGAACAACATGGCCGCAGGGACCGACTTCAATGGGCTTCCACCGAAAATGCGAGTAACTCCTGTTCCTGAAATGCTGCCAGACGAACAGTTTGCTCCACTTCCGAATGCGGTTCCACTACATGGACCCGAGCCTCGCATTCCGTCGTCAACTGATGAGACCCCTGTGGTTAATGAGTTCCCTGCCGCGCCACTGATGCAAAAACAGGTTACGGCTGCCGACAGAATTCAGAGCATTCGGTATCAGGCAACTGGAGATCAATCCTTCCGCTCTGGAGAATACGCTTCGGCAGAGGTGTTCTATCGGACGGCTGTACAAACGGCTCCGGGAAGACAGGCCCCCTACATTCGCCTTGCCATGGTATTGGTCGCACGGCAGCAGTTTGAAAAGGCGGTTGGCTGGCTGAAGACTGGTTTGCTGATCCAGGGAGACCCAACGCGTGGAGGTGTGAAGTCTGACGAACTTTACGGCTCGGAGTTTGGCGACGTCATTCCGGCTCACGCAGAACGATTGTTTCAATGGCTCGATCAAAAGCCGCTGTCTGTGGATCGGCTGTTGCTCGTCAGCGCCTTTCAAAGCGTTCGTCAGCAGAACGCAAGTGCCGAGGAATTGCTGCAGGTCGTTCTTCAACTGGGGGAGGCCGATGCATACGTGGCTGCGATCCAAAAACTCCACGACAGCGTCGACACCGACGGGTATGATCCTTCGCCCATATCACCCGACCATGCAGTTTCAGCAGCGCCTTCGACGTCCCTGCCTCCGGGATTTCGTATGTCTGAGGTGCCGGAAAGGCCAGCCGATCGTATCCCGATTCCCGAGACACCTGTTGGGGCCGCAGAGCCCGCAAAAAGAGAAGGCATCTTCATGAAGGGAAGAAACCAGACGCCTGACAGTCACGTGGATTCGCCGGGCCAGTAGAGTTCAATCGGGAATTGTGGTGAGACAATATCCATCACCAGCTTCAGATTTGCCGGATCCATCTTCGACTTCCAGCTATCGACCGGCGAGGTGCTGGCCCGCTGAACGGAAAAGTACGTGTACCGGCTGCCCAATAGTTTTCTGATGTCGAATCCCGGCTGTGATGATTCATTCAGGAATCGAACGACCGATGCTGAAAATGGCAAGCGAAGCCATTCGAACACACGCTTCCACTCGGATTCCGGATTCTTAACCAGATCTTCGTAAACCACTGTGTGCGTGGACATACACGGATTCTGACGATACTGATTGATCAGCATCGTATCCACAAGCCACTGGACAGCCAGGAGTCCGGCGGCAGGCATGTCCCTGATCTCGCTTTCTGCATAACCAAGCTGGGTAATGTACTCAGAATAGGCCTTCCATGTGTAAGCAGGATCGATGCTGTTGGCATCCATTACGCCCATCTGAATTCCTCGCAGCCACGAATTCACGACAGCGCAGGGGTGTCGCAGCAGCATCAATACATCCGCGTCCAGCACCTCAAGAATTCTTTCAAGTTGAGGGTATGGTCGGTTCTTGACCACTACGCACTGTCCGCTGCCCAGCTTGCCTTTCGACAGCAGATTGTAAACAGATTCGGCCGGAGCGAATGTGCGCGCCGCAGCCCACGCCAGAGATCGCATCCATGCCGGGGCTATCAAATGATCCTTAGGAAAAAATGGCGGCTTCTGAGTCAGCAGGCCGGGACTTGCAAGAAGGCTCATCAGCGAAGCAGCGTCCGTTTCATCACCCTGCCCTGCCTTAATCCTGGTAAACAAACTGCGATGTTGTTCTTTAGCTGCCAGCTGGTGAAAAGGTTCGTGACATCCATGCACCGAAGGATGGGAATCAATCACCTTGTGGGCCCATGATGTCCCGCCACGCGCGCTTCCTGCAAGCAGAATGCAACGGGGCTTTTCGACCGTGGCTGCGGAATCGCTGTGGGTAACCGAAGGAGATGCTGTCGCCGTCTCCATAACCGACCTCGAGTTGGACAAGATAAGATGCCTGACGTAGCCGCTGATTTGCGATGGCCGGAAGGATCAGCCGCATCAATTCAATTTTCCGCCGTGACTGGCGCAACACAACTCAGCAGACGGTGAGAGATTAACACCGACATTTCGTGATGACGTGAAATCTGTGGCGACGTCAGATACAGAAATCGAAACTGGCGGTCGTAAAGTTCCTGGATTCCGTGTTGTGGACATTTGACGACAAGGGGGCGCAAACCAATATAAGTAAACTTAAAAATCAGGGATGCAGCCAGCCCGTTGGAACAGTGGGGACCTGAATTGGCAGCGTCGGATTGATGGACGGTGCATTCCCGCGAAGAAGTGCGATGCGAACACTCTGGATTGGTTTGGTTTGCAACCGATTGCTCAGGGCGAGTAACAAGTTGCACCTCGATCGCTCGTTCCGAACGTGTGATGATCTGGCCGCAAGAGATCCGGTCGGTTTGATCGCTGTGCGCATGGACCAGAACCGCTCGGGGGCCAGAGTCACACAGGGATCACGAAGCCGGCCCGCTTTCAACGGGACAGTTCTGGTCATGAAAAGGTGGTCCCTTATTGGTACCTCAGGGAACCGCTCCGTTCTAACGACCATATCAGCAAGAATAACCCCCCGTATTTCAGCCCTGAGTCTGGTAATTCACCAGTCCGAGGTCTTCCATCGAATGAAACAGCCACGAGGGACGCCATGGACGATCGATGGACCACTGCGAACTGATGATGGAGCAGAACAGGAGCAGATACAGGAGTGTCAGCTTCTTCCGGGTGTCAATTGCATGCGTTACGCCCGGAAGGATCGCGAACCACCAGAATGGAGTCAGCCAGAGCACCCAGCGCAGCGCTGCGGTATTGCCACCGTAGTTGTAATTCTGGGTCCGCGACAGGTAGAAGCCTAATGTCACTACCGTCAGGAATAGTCCCTGTCGAAACACGGGAGACAGAACGCGCCATTGCCACTCCACCAGTTGGTCGCCGGACATTGCCTGAGCTTTGACGGGCTCACGAACACCAACAAACCAGCCGGGGATAATGAGCAACAGGATAGGAGAAAGCGACACAATTCCATGATGACCGAGAACGCAGTGAAACAAGTAAACCGGCCATGATTCGTTATTGGCGTCCATGCCACGAGGCTGGCTCCAGTAACTTGCGATCCCTTCGTGGACGTAGACGTATTTCTCAGTGCCGTAATACATGTAAAACGGCTTAAGGCCTCCGGTACAAATCCAGTTGGTGATAAAAAAGGCTGCGAGTGGTATCACGGCTGCTGGAACGAAATGAGACAATGTTCGACTGTAGGATTTCTTCATCGCGAACAGAAAACACAACACGCCAAACAGGGCCGACGGCAGTTCAAAGCAACTGGCGAATGCAGCGTTGATGCCGAGGATGATAAAGTCGTCGGATCCGCATCTTCGTTTCGCGATGCGATCGACCTGCATCCGAATCATGGCGCTCAGGCAGAAGACCACGCACACCGCCGCAGGCGTATGATTGTTAAGCGTTGTCACGTATGGATTCAGCATCGAACCCAGGCCGATGACCGCGAGCATAAACAGACGCGAATGCTCCGAGAACTTCAAAAGGCGAAGAGACTGCATGAATGAAGCCAGAGCTAACAGCATCGGCAGCAGATTCACAAAGGACAGCAGTAAGCGAATGACAAGATCGGTATTGCCAAACAGGCCGAATCCCAAAGTCACACGTTCGAGCCAGTAGAGGCCAGCGACCATGGTGGAAAGCAATGGGGGTTTTGAAGAGTAAAAATGCCACGGCTCTGTCTCGTTGGTTCGGTGTCTCACCTTGTCGATGGTTGAGAAGCGTTTATGCTGATCAATCTCATCGATTTGGTAGGTGCCGCGTTCAACGAGCGACCAGACCGTGGCCCACCTGGAACGATCATTCGCACTTTGAAGTGGAGTTGCCCGAAAGACGGATGCAGCCATCAACGCTGCAACACAGAGGAACAAAAGTGTTTCGCCGGTGGAGGAAGGCAGTTCGTTCCAGGAAGCTCGATCACTCTGAGCCGCCGGTGGTTTGTCCTGTCGGGGATTCGAAGATTTTACCCCATGTTCAGCAGAGTCCTCCGATGACGTCGCCCCCGTTTCTCTTTGAGGATCTGCGGCTGGGCCGCAAACGTCGGCGGGTGTCGCCGTATCCGGGGTGGTTTCTGTCGGTCGATCCTGGTCGGCAATGTGTGCGTTGTCGTCGTGTGCGTCAGCTTTGATGTTGGAATCATCCTTGGCAGGGGATTTCTGATCGGAGGTTGCCTCAGGCATCGATTCTTCCATGAGCGGCCTGATTGGCGTTATGGTTGATTCGGGTTGTCCCGGTGGCTGGCCATCGCCCTGCGTTGGTTCAGGCGACTGTGGAACAGCCTGAGAAGTCGAATGTTCTGACACATTCTTTTGTGCGTCCACGTTTTCCGCAGATTCTGTTGAGCTCTGCTGGTCACCCTCTGCACCTTCCTGATTCACTGACTTCTTATCGGTTAAGCCTTGGGAGTCCGGCTTAGTCTTGGATCGTTTTCTGGACATTCTTCAGAATCACTCGCCGGGCATGGCCCACTCTGGTAGAGCCGATGTGAACGTCTGCCGACGGCCGTTTAGGTTTGTAAAAGTAATCGAATGAGCATGCAGGCACATTGCCGCCTCCGTTGGCCACAAAGTGCGATTCGTGCCAAGTCTGGCCTGCGGAAGATATGCCGGATCGCCAACGATTGGCAGGCTCAGTGCCCACAGATGGGCTCGAATCTGATTCGTTCTTCCGGTACGGGGCACCGCCCGAATCAGTGAAGTACCGTCTTTGAGGCGAGAAATTACGTGGAACTGAGTCAGCGCAGCGGCCCCTTTGCCGTCTGAAGCAATCGGCCGAACTGCTCCAGTTTCGGGATTCTTCTGCAGTGGTCGTGCGCATTCGAATGCATCCTCCACTGGCTGGCCATGGACTCGCGCTACATAGCACTTGTCGATGGTGCGATTCTCAAACTGAGGCTGGATGAACTGAACGCTGGACTGGTGACGGCACATCACCAGAACTCCCGACGTATTCGCATCCAGACGGTGCACCATCAAGGGGCTTTCCGGTGCGTAGACCGTGTTGATGAAATACTGAAGTGTATTGCGATTAAAACGTCCCCCGGGGTGCATCGGAAGGGGAGCGGGCTTACCGATCACAATCAAATCCTTATCCTCGTGGAGGATCTGAATGTCCGCATTGACGGCGGGTTCGACCGTATTCGGCAGAAGATGATCGAATTGTTCGCCTGCGTTCACCCTGCGGTCCGGAGAAACTGGATGTCCCGCAGATGGCTGTTGCGTGCCCCCGGTGTTCTGCGTTTTCGATGATGCGGGGACAATTCGGCCCTCGAGAATACGTTTCAGCCACTCCTCTCGACCGACGTGCGGGTGCCAGCTATCAAGAAAATCGAGCAGCATGCTTCCGGCAAATCGTCCGGGCACATTCAGGGGACGAACATTCGCATACGGCATGCTTCCGGGCAGCGGAGTTGCCAGTTCTGCAATCCGGCGATGACGGCGATCCAGCAGCGATTGATCGGAAGTGGACATCTGAGAGGAATCAAGGGGACGCTTGAATCAAACGGACAAGTCAATTGAATAACGCAATGTGTGAATAACGCAATGTGCGGTATTCAAGGCGATTCTGTCAGCAGACGGAAGTCGCGCAATGCCTGGTCCACGGTTTGAACCGGATCAATTTTGACTTTCTTCCGGGTGGAGTTCCTGTTCTCCAGTCGTTGAGACCGAATGTTTCCTGCTTGCCGGCGTTGTCCACCGCAGCAAAAGTGGCAGCAATACGAGGTCACCGACCATTCCGCCAGCCATCGAAAGACTCAGCAACGCCCCAAAATAGATCAGAGGAATGAAAGAGGAAACTGTCAGAACGAGGAAACCGAGCATCAACGCCAGATACGCAAGCACAAGTGCCCGACCGGCCCCAGCGTGTGCAATCTGCAATGACTGCTGAATTGAATTCTCAAGGCGGGCACGTTCGAAAGCGGCGATGTAGTGAATCGTGCTGTCGACAGTTAATCCCATTGAAACGCTTGCAATCATCGCTGTCCCGATATTGATCGGAATACCAAGCATCCCGAGAGTTCCAATCACGATGACTACGGGGAATGCATTGGGCAGGAGACTGATCAGTCCGATGCGAAGACTCCGGAAAGCGATGGTCATGCTGATCAGAATTCCAAACGATGCCACCAGAAAGCTCTTCAGCTGATCGGCCAGCAGACTTTCGATAATGCGTGCCAGCAGTACGAACAGGCCGGACGCGGTGGCCTCTGTGTGGCCGCGGAAATGGTTAATTTCGGAAGATGCTTTTGCACCGTCTGCACCAGCCCCGGCGTTGTTGTTGTCCGCGAAGCTGTTTTCGCTCAGTTCGGCGAAGTGTCTGCGAATGACCGCACGAACCTGATCAATCTGTTTCAGCTTTTCTTCAGCCGACTGCTGCTCTACTGATCGCAGCAGAATCCGCATTCGACCGGCGGTTTCGTTGTAGAAGGCGGCGACCAGATCAGACTGGCGACTCCTGAGCCTCTTCAGTCTTGTGACTTCGTTGCCCAGTCGAGGAGGCAAATCAATCGCATCGCTCAACGATAGCACGGAAACATCGATTCCAGCCTGACGTAATTCGTGCAGCTTGTCCGTCAGCGAACGGGCGGACTTCAGAAAATCTGTGGAGAGTTCTGAGGGGACATCGAATGCAACTTCCCACGTGCCAGCGCCGCCAAGATTCGATTCGACGAATTTCAGTGACTGAACGATCGACGATGATTCGCGAAAATTCTTACTGAAATCTGTTTCAACGGTGAGTCGAGTCAGTCCTGGAGCTGTCGCCAGAACCAGAACAAGACAGGTCATCGCTGCCCACAGCGGGTGTCTGTCAACCATGTGCGCCAATCGGTTCAGTACCCGGTCAAGGCGATGTTCAAGAGGAGCGCGTCCCGGGGTTTCCACATGTCTTCCTGAGGCCATCATTGCCGGTACGAATGCAAATGTGCAGGCAAACACCATTGTCGTACCACTGATCATCATCACTGAAAAACTGCGGACAGGCACGATGTCGGAAATCAGAAGTGAACCAAATCCCACGGCTGTCGTTGTCAGAGCCCAGAAGACGGGGCTCCTGAGTTCTTCCAGTGTTGCAACCGCCGCGCGACGCACATCCAGGACGCGGCGGTGTTCACGAAAATGAACGATCACATGCATCGTTGTTGCTATGGAAATCACGGTCACCAGGGAATTCAGCATACTGCTGACCATGCTTAACTTCGCGCCAGAGAGGACAAGGGCTGCGCGTGTTAAGATCACCGACGACACAACAATTCCGATGGGTGCGAAGACCCAGCGAAAGCCGCGAAAGATAATCAGCAGGACACACGACAAAACAAGAACTGTGAACAGATAAAGCGTATGTCCGTCCTTCTCCACCAGGTCAAACATATCAAAGATCTGCACGGGTTCTCCGGCAACGGCCGCTTTGGCGTCGAAGTCGCCTGCCACTCTGCGGATCTGATCGATCGTTTGACTTCGGGTGGCCATCGCCTCAGATTCCGGCAGAAGCTCCAGCACGATGGCAGTGGTTGTTTCATCCTGTCCGATCAGGATTCCCTCAAACAAGCGAAGCATCCCTGCACGCGTGTTTCGACTCGATGGAGCCTTCTCGAGCAGATTGACGAGATGGCGAGTTTTTTCCGCGGCAACACCCTGGATCTGGTTGAGTTGATCGGCCAGACCGGTAATGCGATCACTTGCTTCCGGGGACAACTCCGGGACTCCACGATCTTCGGTGCGAACAATCAGTCCCGGCTGCTTCCATGCCACGATGACGAATTCATCACCACCAAAGTCCTGACGGCTGCGTTTCAGGAGTCGAATATCAGGATTGTCAGGAGCAAAGAACGATTCGATGGTCTGGTCAAATTTTATCTGGTTCGCAATGGGTACCGCGCAGCAAACCACCACCAGCAGCGCCGGCAGCAGGAAATTGCGCATCGCAATGAGTCGATTCACGAGAACCCCATTCGAAGCCCGACGATCTCCGTCGGACATTTGGGCGACGATCAACGGACAATTTGACGTCACGACGATTCGCCGCGAATGGGCCCATTGTGTCGGTGAAGCAGCAGCTCGTCGAGCACTCGCGCGGCGAATCGAGTAATCCGCCTGTTTTATGCCACGTGATACGAGACAGCTTTCCCAGTCAACATGACCGGTAAGAACGACGAAATCGCTGCCGTTCATGGCTGACCGATTCAGGCTGCCCATTCCTGGCGATCATCGGAACTGTCCGCTCGGCAACGCTTCGCAATGGCGTTTGGCACTGTGGTCGGGATGCTTCCGCCGGACCGTTCCCGTCGAATGCTCACTTGTCGAGCCGACCATTGCGTTTTGCTGAATACCGCGTGTTGCTGAATACCGCGTGTTGCTAACCTAACTGTCCGTTGAAGAAAACGGGATAGGCACGCAGGACGACTGGTAACGATCGTACTTAAATGTCTCGTGGTCGAGCCAGTCCCGTTTTTCAACAGGTGGCCAACCGAAGGTAAACGCTGGTTGGTGTTTCAGACCGGGAGGCGTCAGGGATTGGCGTGAATTGCGGAGGCACGATACCAGAGATCATTGCTGCACCCCGGTTGTTCGGTTCAAGCGGGGGGCGTCCGGGGCAGAGTTCTCACGGCGACGTCTGTTTAACGTGAGAGGGCCACATCGAATCCACGAGGCTGCATGCCACCGCCAAGCGCCTGATAGGCACGCACAGTTGCCGACAACTGTCCCTGCTTCATTTCAATCAGGTCGAATCTGGCTTCGTTCAGATCCCGTTGTGCCAGCAGCACTTCAACGTATTCGGCGCGAGCATTCTGAAACAGTCGTGTGGCAGACTCCACGGACGCTTCCAGAGAAGCCAATTGCTGTCTTTTGAGCTCGATACTCTTGCCGTAGTTTTCTACCTTGGTCATGGAGTTCATTACTTCGGTGAACGCATTCAGCACCACCTTCTGGTAATTGTAGACTGCCTGCAACTGCTCGGCATTCGCATTCAGGTAATCTGCCTTGATGGCCTTTCGATTGATTAGAGGGGCGACAACTTCGCCGGCTGCGTTGTAGATGATCGATTCCGGTGTAGAGAACAGGTAACGTCCGTCGAATGCTCGGTAGCCTACCCCCGCGCTCAGGACAAGTGATGGGTAGAAGCGGGCTTCTGCCACCTTCACGTCCAGCCCGGATGCCGCCAGTTCCTGTCGTGCCTGACGAATATCCGCTCTGTTCTGCAACAATTGTGATGGCACGCCGACACTCAACAGAGGCAGCTCCAGTTCGAAAAAGTCAACGGCTGCACGATCGACTTGCTGTGGAAACCGACCAGCCAGAAAATTGATTCTGTTTTCAGTCTCTACGATGCGTTGCTGAATCAGCAGCTTCTCACTTTGATTCTTTCTGACTTCTGCCTGAAATCGTTGAACGGCCAGTTCTGTTCCTCGAGCAGCTTCCTTCATTGCTGTGGCAACGTCTCGACTCTTTTCCTGCAGAGAGATGGTTTTGTCGAGAGTCTGCAGGCGTTGATCAAGAGCAAGCAGTTCGTAGTAGTTCTCTGAGATCTCTGCGACAAGTCTCGTGATGACGTAATTCCGTCCCTCGGCGGTACCCAGATAACGGAGACAAGCTGCATTCTTAGCGTTGCGCAGTTTCCCCCAAATGTCGATCTCCCAGGAAACATTGGTGGCAACCAGAAAGTCTGGCAGGGGATCCGGGAATCCGCGGCCGTTTACTGTCAACTGATCCTCGACGGCGCCCTGTGGTGTAAAGAAGCTGGGCTTCTCGACACCCGCCCCTCCTCCAAACCAGACAAATGGCAGGTATGCCCCCTGTCTCGCCATGATCTCGTTTTGAGCGATTCGAATGTCCTGAGCAAGAATTTTCAATTCCTGATTGTCGACCATGGCCTGATCAATCAGGCTGGTCAGCATCGGGTCATTGAAGAATTGATGCAGGTCAAGCTGTCCGGAGTTCTCGGAGCTCGTCTGTCCATTAAAGGTTGACGGAATCGCCTTACCGTGATCCGCACAGCACAGTTGAGGAACCTTGCAACCCGCCACGGTCGTTACAAGCGACAGGAGTGCCACGGCTTCTGGAAAGCGCTGCGCGAGGCGCTGAATTGCAGGGCGTTTAGAAACGCTCATGGATCTCATCCTTGAGGGCATTCGGGAAGTGGCATTCCATGCCAGTGAACAAATCTGTCCGGTTTTCGATCAGCGAGCGGTGGTCGAGAATCACACCCGACTCGATCGGTTCCTCGCGGATCATCCGAGGCAGCGTAGGGTATCCCGTGACTGACGGGAGATTTCTGCACCGATCCATTTGGTTCATCGGCGTGAGATTTCCGGATTGGAAAGCCGAACATTGAGGGTGCGGGGAACAATAAATAAGTTGATGGTACACGGGCATCACTGTTCAGGCTGACCCGCAAAACGCGTACGTCCGTCCCAATCGTTATTATGGTCGGGCTCGCTGAATGTCGCATTCAGTTCGGCATTCCCGGGAGTTTGGGCTCCGAGACAACGTGACGCGAACAACGTGACGCAGGCGACGTGACGCAGGCGACGTGACGCAGGCGAATTTCCAGGGAGCCAGTTAATTGGAAATCGATGGACGCTGCGGCACTGGATTCATGGCGACCCCTGCGGCTATTGCTGCCCCGGTTTTCGCCCGCCCCCCGGTTTACGGATACGCGGCGGGGCCCCCGCGTCTTCGGGAGACGGATTCGCAATCTCAATCATGCCACGCTTGATGGTGTTGGGCGACATTCGGAGGGCCTTGCTGACAAGTGCAATTCCGCCCCGGCCAAGACGCATAGCCTCTCGTGCTGCGTAAAATCGCCGCTCACGTTCATTCAACAGGTTCTCGTGCTGAGCAAATCGCTCCTGAATCTCTCGAATGATTGCTTCTCGGTCCATGGCAATTCAACGCTGTTCCTGAAGGGGCCCGTGTGGCAATGTGCTTCCCGACCGTAGATCAGGCCTTCTGTTCGCGTTCAAACAGTTCGCTCAGGGGGTTGTCGTGTTCGTCCCGGATTAATGCTTTGCCGTCAGCCATTTTTCCGAACAGGTAATAGAGTCCGGGAATAACCAGCACGCCAATGATGGTTCCGACAAGCATCCCGCCGACGGCGGTCGTTCCGATGGTGCGATTTCCAATGGCACCTGGGCCGGTTGCGCGTACCAGCGGAATCAGTCCGGCAATAAATGCGAATGACGTCATCAGAATCGGACGGAATCGAAGTCTTCCGCCTTCGATCGCGGCATCCTTTATACTGACACCTTCCTGACGCCGCTGCACTGCGAACTCAATAATCAGAATGGCGTTCTTCCCGAGAAGCCCGACGAGCATAACCAGCCCAATCTGCGCGTAGACGTCATTGGCAAGTCCCATGGCCTGCAGCAGCAGGAACGATCCGAACAGCCCAACAGGAAGGGAGATGATGACAGCCAGCGGAAGAATAAAGCTCTCGTATTGACCCACCAGAACCAGATAAACAAACATCACCACCACAAGGAAGATATAGACGGCTGTATTTCCTTTTTTGGCTTCGTCATACGACAAGCCCTGCCAGTCGATCCCAAATCCACGCGGTAGTGTCTGTTCGGCAACTTCCTGGATGGCAGCGATGGCTTCTCCGCTGCTGTAGCCGGATGCTGGTGCCCCCTGGATAGCGGCTGTGGTGTAAAGGTTATACCGATTGATTTCGTTGAGCCCCTGCTTCTTTTCCAGCTTCATGAAAGCCGAATAGGGAACCATTTCGCCGCGTTCGTTCTTCACGAACATATTTTCAAGGTCTTCCGGATACCGACGGAACTCAGGAGATGACTGAACGTAGACCTTGAAGAACTGGCCGAAGCGGACGAATCCCTGCTCCCACGTGCTCCCAACGACGATCGACAGATTCTCCATGGCATCGGCGATGGAGACGCCTTTTTGCATGGCAACGTCGTTATCAATGACCAATTCATATTGTGGGTAGTTGCTGGCGAAGAATGTGAACAACCCCTTCAGCTCTTTGCGTTTGGATAAAGCATCCAGAAACTTATCGGTCACCTCTCCGAGTTGCTGGTAGTCGCCGCTATTTGTCTTGTCGAGCAGATTCAGCGAAAAGCCACCCGCGGCACCGAATCCGGGGACTGCGGGCGGTTCAAAGAACTCCAGCTTGACGTTGGCAATCGCGCTTCCCTTTTTCTCCAGTTCTTCAATGATTTGTTTTGACGTCAGCTTTCGGTCGGCCCAGGGTTTGAGATTGATAATACAAGTCCCCGCATTTGACCCGCGACCTTCCGTCAGTACCTCGTACCCCGCAAGGGAAGAAACAGAAACGACTTCGTCCATTTCTTTGCAGATCGCGGCCAGTTCATGTGACTTGGAGTTTGTGTATTCCAGTGTTGAACCAGGAGGTGTCTGGATAATTCCGTAGATGATGCCCTGGTCCTCCAGCGGAATGAAGCCGGATGGCAGAACGTTGTTCACCAGGAAGATGCCGACACAGAAGCCCGCAACAGTCACCATCGTCAGGAATCGCTGTGTCACGATTCCTTTCAGTATCCACGCATAACCTCCCGTGAGCCGCTCGATGGCTCTGTCAATCCACTGGAGCATGATTGTCAGTGGCCCTCGCCATTTTTTCTTCCCGTGGTCGTGGGGTTTCAGCAGCATTGCACACAGGACCGGTGTGAGGGTCAATGCGACCACCCCGGACAGCACAATAGACATCGCCATGGTCAGCCCGAATTGTCGGTAAAAGACGCCGACCGGCCCTGACATAAATGTGACCGGAATGAAGACCGCTGTCATCACGAGCGTAATGGCGATAATCGCCCCGCTGATTTCTTTGACGACTTCCTTCGTCGCAGCGTACGGACTCAGATGTTTCGAATGCATCTTTTCATGGACAGCTTCCACCACCACGATCGCATCATCTACAACAACACCAATCGCGAGAACCAGCGCAAAGAGGGTGATCAGGTTGATGGACATTCCAAACATCAACATGAAGAAGAAGGTTCCGATCAACGATACGGGGACCGCCAGTGTTGGAATCAGAGTGCTTCGAAAGTCTCCGAGAAACAGGAACACGACAAGTGAGACCAGCACGAATGCTTCAAACAGTGTGTGGACGACTTTTTCAATCGAGGCATCCAGAAACTTTGAAACGTCATAACTGACCTCAAAATCCATGCCCGGAGGAAATGACGCTTCCTTGATTTCTTCTAACTTAGCCTTCACTTCTTCGATGACGGTCGTGGCGTTGGATCCGGGCGTCTGCTTGAGCACGATGGCTGCAGAAGGATCCCCGTCGATGTCCGAATAGAGGTCGTAGAATGAAGATCCTAATTCCACCGTCGCGACGTCCCTGATGCGCAGAATCTCACCATCCGGGTTCGCCTTCAGGATAATGTTCTCGTACTGCTCCGGCTTGTTGTAACGTCCGACCCAGGTCAGCACATATTCAACTGTCTGAGACGTCTTTCCCGTGGCCTGTCCGAGTCGACCGGGAGAACCGATCATGCTTTGTTCGGCGATCTTCTCCATGACGTCAGCCGCAGAAATGCTGTAGGCACGAAGTCGCTCCAGGTTCAATTCGATGCGCATGGCATACGCACGATTACCCAGAATATTGGCCGTCCCGACGCCCTGGATCCGTTTGATCTCGGGTAACAGGTTGACGGTGGCATAGTTGTAAAGAAAGTTCTGATCGACGTTCTTGTCCTTGCTGAAAACATTCACGTACATCAGCATGCTGGACATGTTCTGCAGAACAATAATCCCTTCGCGTTCTACGATCGGCGGCAACCGGTTCTTGACAATATTGATTCGGTTATTCACGTTCAGCACCGCGACGTTTGGGTCGGTGCCGGGTTCAAAGATGATCTGAATCGTGGCCTCTCCGGCACTGGTCGCTGAGGAGGTCATATAGCGCATGTTCTGCACACCATTAATTGCCTGTTCCAGTATCACAAGCACCGAATCGACCAGTACATTTGCGCTGGCGCCGGGATACGAAACTGCAACAATCACGCTGGGTGGTGCGACAGACGGAAACTGGGAAATCGGCAATGAAACGATTGCCAGGCCACCCATGAAAAGGATGAGCAGCGAGATGACAATTGCCAGCGCCGGACGGTGCAGGAATTTTGCAAACATTTGAAGGTATCTCTTATTCTGCGTGAAATTTCAGATGCTCAAGTGCCTCTTCAGGCGACCTGAATTCACACTCCACCTCTTCGCCATCGCGCACCTGGCGTACGCCTTCGAAGACGATTCTTTCGTCAACTTCCAGTCCGGATTCGATCACGTAGATGTCGTCCAGTTCATTCTGGATCCTGATTTCGCGCTGATGAACAACGTTGTGTTCGTCAACGACGTAGACATACTTTTTGGCGAGGATCTCGAACGTCGCTCGCTGAGGGATGACGATGGCGTTCTCATGCACTCGGCTGAGAAGCACCGTCCCTGTTTGCCCGTGTCTCAGCAGTCCGTCGGGATTCGGAAAGTCGGCTCGGAATGCAATATTCCCCGTCTCATTATTGAAGTCTGCCTCAATGGCACCGATGACGCCACTTCGCGGAAACAGGCTTCCATCCGCCAGCACAAGTTCGATCTTAAGATCATCGTTGTTCTGACTCGTCTTGTATTCCAGGTATCTTGCTTCGGGGACGTTGAAATACACCCACATGACATTGTTGTCAGACAACGTTGTCAGGACATCGCCTTCTGCTATCAGGCTGCCCTGCTGATGGCGCTGATGATCAATGATGCCATCAAAAGGTGCGCGGACGGTCGCAAAGTTCAGTTCGGCCTCTGCAAGTTTGACATTGGCTTCGGCTTTAGCCAGCTTCGCTTCGGCCAGCGCGACTTCAGGCTGGGCAACGACGTTCTGACTGAATAGTCGTTGTGTATTGTTAAGTTCGATTTCCGCAAGTTGCACTTCGGCGAGTTCCGCGTCCAGCCTCGCCTGATACAGGGTTGGAACAATCTTGAACATCGTTTCGCCTGCTTTTACGGCCTGTCCTTCTTTGACCGGGATGGCTTCCAGGTAACCGGATTCCAAAGCGCAGACATCAATGTGGCGATGCGAGTGAATCTGACAGACATATTGCTGCGTGAGAGTTACTGACTGCAGCTGAGGTGACGTGGATACGATCTTGTGGTGTTCATGTTCAACATGTTCTTCATGCTTGTGGCAGCCAGCCAGAACAGTCGACAGAAGCAGGATTTTCATTACCGGAGACAAATGTGTTTTCATGTTTTTACTCGGTGAGCTGCACGATTCATGGGCGCAGCGAGGGCGCACTGATTCACAGAAGACTCGTTCCCCATTTCCTTTTTGCAGAACACGAAACAGCTTCGCGTCGTTAATGAGGCATCACTGCGCTTTGCCCGATCACTTCAGATTCGGGTGCAGTTTGTCGATGCACGAGCTGCCGCATACGAATCATGGCGGACGACTAAAACGGATGGATGTGATGGTGAAATGCTCGCCTTCAACGACCACAGGTCACCGGGCCGTTGACCTCACTGAAGGAGGTGCCCAAGCAATCGCGATGCCAACTCGAACGAATTCCCGACCAGTTGTCGTGAAATAATCCATGTCGGTGACTCTGATGTGCAAAAGACTCGGGAATTCCATTGGTTCGGGAATGACCATCGTTACCAGCGAAGGCATCGGGGCGATCAAATTCTGGCCACGCACAGCGCCCTGAATGAACGGTGTCGAGCAGAATCAGGAAGTGCAGTCGCTGCAGTGCGCGTTCATTTCCCAGGGTGGCGAGAAAATGACACCGACCGACTTTGAACGATCAATTTACGGAGAGAAGCCGACTACTTCGTCTTCCTGGATTTCTTGTTTCCCGGTGTCGGTGTATTCCGGTTGCCGTTGTCTTTCTTCGACGCCTTCTTTCGACTCCCACCACGACGTTCAGCAGCCTCGGCCTCTTTGGTGCGAATATACGACTCACGAAATGCCTGGTCTGAGCGATTCTGAAAGACTGGCAGCATCGGGTCAGACGTGCGACTCATCCATGCTTCCAATTCCCGTCGGAGCTTCTCCGCGGTCTCCTGATGAGCGGGAGATGCGATCAGATTATGGAGACAATCCGGGTCATTTCGAACGTCAAACAGCTCTTCAGGAACCCGGTGCTGGTAGAGCTCATGGCGGAATCGAATGGCATCATCGACCCTGGCGAGTTCGGCCATCCGTCGGTATGTGGAGGTCCCGGTGGTTGCTGTGGCCATGACGCGTTCACCATTCGACCAGGGGTTGAAGATGTAAAGATATTCTGCAGTCTGTACGGCACGCATCGGGTCCCGAGAACCTCCGGCGTTTTCGTTGTACTCCTTGAAGACGTAATCTCGATCGCTTTGAGTTTGCCCCTTCAGCAGCGGAGCGAACGAGCGACCGTCGAGCCCTGCTGGATGATCGATGCTGAAGATGTCAAGCAACGTGGGAGTAAAATCCACGGCCGATACCATATGCCGGTTGTCGATACTGCCGGGCTTTGTAACTCCTGGCCAGCGGATCATCAGAGGTGTATGGGTGCTGTGGTGGTAGAGCTGTGTCTTGGCAAATGGGAGCGGCATCCCGTGATCGGAAAGGAACATGACCAGCGTTCTGTCCGCCAACTTTGATTCCTCAAGCGCCAGCAGAATCTGGCCGACCGCATCGTCCGCGCGTCGGACGGACGAATAGTAATGGGCAAGTTCTTTGTGAACGACAGGGTCATCGAACAGAAAACCGGGAATTGGCGTCTCTTCCGCCGTGAAGACTCGACTGGGGACGTATTCATCCGGAACCGTCTGCCCGCGATTTCCTTCAGCAAAAAAAGGCTTATGCGGATCTGCGATGTTGATCAATAGGCAGAACGGTTTGTTCTGCATGCCAGCTGCCTGAATCCCCTGCCTCGTAGCATCGCCGTAAGATACCGGGTCTTTTGTGTGGCGCTGACGTCCATTCTCTGCCGTATCAAGATTCAAGTCCCACTGATACGGTGAATAGGGTGTTGAGTGTGAGACCTTGTGCCGAATCGCAGTAAAGTAGCCCGCCTGCTTCATCAGGTCGCAGAGAACGGGGTAGCCGGGATTTCGAACCTGGTAAAAGCCCTCGACGCCGTTGTTGTGCGGATAACGCCCGGACCACATAACATTTCGTGACGGCATACAGTTGCCAACCTGCACGTGAGCCATTGTGAACCGAAGACTTTCGGATGCGAGCTTGTCGACATGCGGGCTGGTGTCCGCAAGCCTGCACCCGAAAACCCCGAGCGAATCCGCGCTCATGTCATCGACTGTGATAATCAAAAGGTTCAGACGCTGACTTTGTCCGACAGCGATGCAGGAAAAGAGGAACTGTCCAAGCAGAAAAGCAAGTACGATTCGTGTTGAAAGCATCAGCAAATTTCCTGCGCTTCAGGCAAATGAGGGACGAAAGCCATACGTTGGACGGGCTCTTGATCTGCGGCTTTCCGATCACATTCTGATGGCCAGGTGCCCTTTTCGCCACTCTGCCGGTTAATCCGAAGGATCATTGAGCGGAATTCGAATCATATGGGTGGCATGCATCGAGAATTGTCCTGAGCACAGATGCCCTCTTAGCGAAATCTTTCGTGTCGAGTATCATTCACGGCAGATAGATTCACATCATGGAATTGTGTGCGTGGGACAAAATCAGATGAAACGAGTGCAAAGCGAAATCATGTTGACGGAATCCTCGCCTCTTCGGGGCCAAAGCAGAGTCGTGGTGGCTTTAGCGAACAGCATTCTCCTGTTAGCAATTAGCTGTGGAATAGCAATTGGCTGTGGAACTCGGACGGATACGTCAGGACCCACTGGGGCCCCACAAGCCAGCTCTGAAAGAGATGGGCAAGTCACGACGCCATTCGAACTGCTGACGGAACTGAATGAATCGCAACAGCAACAAAAGGAAATTGCTCTTGCGGCGAAGGATGAATTGTTCAAACGTCTGTCCAATCGCCTGATGGGTGTTCTTCAAAACGATGGAGCCGCGAAGGCAATCGAAGTCTGCCGCGTCGATGCGTCCGCATTTTCGGAACAGGTTGGACATGAGTTTGGGGTAGAAATCGGTCGGACGTCTTTCAAACTCAGGAGCGGTGCAAATCCATCACCAGACTGGGCCAACAAGTTTGTTGAAGACAGAATTGATGAACCTCGTTTTGTGACTTTACCGCAAGACGCCTTTGGAGCGTTCCTGCCGATCATGCTTCAGAAAAAGTGTGAGATTTGCCATGGTCCCGAAGAGCAGATTGCGTCGGATGTCAGGGATGCCCTGAAACTCCATTACCCGAACGACAAAGCAACCGGATTCAGTGAAGGCGATTTGCGTGGATGGTTTTGGATAGAAGTTCCGCGAGACGCCAAACTCCCGTCTCACACATCAGAACAGCCGAAAGCGGAAGCACGAATTCCTCAATCGGGATCACCCACAATAAGGGTATGACGGCAACGAACCACTTCGCCGGGCCTGTGGATGTTGTTACGGATTTTTACTGCCATCATCATCCATGCAGCCATCATCGTCCATGCAGCCATCAGCGTCCGGACTGCCATCAACGTTCAGAATTGCGACCAACGTTCAGAATTGCCATCAATGTCAGAATTGCGACCAGTGACTCGACTGACGCCCGAGGGCGAGCCCAGTTTTGGCGAGCCCCGCTTCGGTCTTTGCTGTATCTTTTCGGAGCAGCCAATTAAGTTTCGGAACACAACGGTCAAGGCCGTGAAGGCGATGAACAGGGATCTGGCTCTGGAAAAACTGTCCGGACTTTGCCTGCACAACGCCGATGCTCTGCAGAAATCACTTCACTTCTGCGCTGAAAATGGCATCGGTTGTTTTCGAATCAACAGTCAGATTCTGCCGGTAAAGACTCATTCCGAATGCGGATACGATATCAGTGAACTTCCGGATGGAAACGAAATCATCCGGCGTTTTCAGGCGTGTGGTGAGTTTGCCGGGACAAATGACATTCGCTTGAGTTTCCATCCCGATCAGTTCGTCGTTCTGAATTCACCGCGCCCGGATGTTGTCGATCGTTCGCTGAGTGAACTCGAGTATCAGGCTGAAGTGGCTGAATGGGTGGGAGCGGATGTGCTGAACATTCACGGCGGCGGAGCCTACGGCAATAAGTCTGAGGCGCTGGGGCGATTTGCCGAATCCCTCAATCGCTTAACAGATCGCGCGAGAAAAAGGCTGACAGTTGAAAACGATGACACGACATACACTCCCGCTGAACTGCTGCCATTATGCCGGGCAGAAGGCATACCGCTTGTCTACGACGTGCATCATCATCGATGTCTTCAGGACGGCCTGACAGTCGAGGTTGCAACAGAAGAAGCCGTCGCCACATGGAATCGTGAGCCAATGTTTCACCTGTCCAGTCCGATGGACGGATGGAATGGGCCAAAACCCGAGCGACATCACGATTTCATTGACTTGAATGATTTTCCGGAATGTTGGCGGCAGAAGAGATTGACGGTCGAAATCGAAGCCAGAGCGAAAGAGCTGGCCGTGCTGAAGTTGATCCGGCAACTTTCTGATGACTCCTCGCATGCGGACGGCGTCATTCTGTGACTGCGTCTGTTGAACGGCTTGCACGTCAGTGAAACGCAAGCCAAGGTCTTCCGCGGCGCATTTCGGAAGCCTGTTCTGACGGGTCATGCAGGGAGCTTGCTTCGGTTGACCTGCAATCTCTGGTGACCGTCGCGAAACCAGCAGAATTTGAAATTTGCAAATCACTGGATGGCAGGCAATTCCACTTTTCACAGCCGGACAATGCGAATACGCTCCATTCGTGCTGCATGACTGGGCCCGCTTTCGGGAATCAGGATTCGTGCGTCGTTTGATCCGGGATCCCTGCGAATCAATCACAGTCATCTCAGCAAACCATTGATGGAACGCAGATGAACAGGCTTTTTCGAACATCTCGACATTTCGCCATTTTATTGTTTGCGGCGAGCATGTTCGGAAGGCAGGAGTTGTGTGCTGTGGCAGCGCAACTCGAGGAAATGAAGTTCGAAGAGCCCACAGCGGCGGCTCATCCGCACGGAGACCTTCAAACGTTGTCCGAGCTCCTGGTGATTGCGAGAGACCGCGACAGGCAATTGCAGGTTCTCGAAGAAAATCTCCAGGCGAATGGCAACAATTCCACCGGGGGGGCCGATCGTCCGTTTCTGGGCCCGGATTCGCTGTCCATTGATTCTGAAACTGGTGAAATCAAGGGACACTACGCCTGGCAGGTACGGCTTCTTCGAAACGCGTCGCCATCTGTGCGTCAGGCATGGGATCGGCGATGGTCGACCAATGCTTCTGTTGCCCTGAACCAGGCTGTCGCTCGACGTGACGCAGGTGCCATCTTATCAGTCGCGCGGAGTTATCCATTAACATCCGCCGGATTTGAAGCAGCACAACTGCTGATGGCACTGTTGATTGAAAAAGGACAGGTGCAGCAGGCATCAATACTGTTGCGTACCTGTGAATCAGTTTACGGTGCAATACCTCCGTTTGAGCGAAGGATGGCAGCCCTTCGACGAGCAATGCAGGAAGTGATGCGGCGTCACGGAAACGGTTCCGCATACGGTCAGCGATACGCAAACGCAGAATTGTTCCCGACTGTATCTGAAACCGATAGTCCACCGTGGCCAGAGCCGGTCTGGACGTGGCGTGGCGACAATCTGCTGTCTTCTGTGCCAGGTATCTCATCCGGGACTCATGTGTCATTTTGTAACTGGCAACCCATCATTTCGGGGGATCGAGTTCTTGTTCGCTCGCCTAAAAAACTGGCCGCGCTGGATCGATCTACAGGTGAGGTGCTGTGGTCGGTCCGATGCGACGTACAGTCAGAAAATACGGAGATGACAACAAGAAGCCGACCGCGCCTCTCGATTGATGAAACAATCCATTTTGATGATCCCCTGATGTCACGAGCGGCCTTCGGAAACTTCACATGCGATGGTCAGTTTGTGTATTTTATCGACGGCTTTGATGCCTCAAATCGCCGTGATCAATACTCCAATTCGCCTCGCAATGCAGATCCGTTTGGTCAACTCAGACTGCAGTTGGGGGGGCAACAGCGATTGCAGTTGATCAATCCTGGTGGGCAGGATTTCCCTTCGGACCTGAATAAGCGCCGCGGCATGGGTATTCGCCTGGTAGCTGTTCAGCTTGATGCAGAACAACGCAGCAACCCGATTGCATGGATTCTGGGCGACCAGAGTTTCCGGTACCGATTCGATTCCGGGGGCACTGAGCATCCAGGCGAAGGAGATCTCCGTGAAAAAGTGGAAGACGACCGACGCGATGCGGTTCAGGCTACAGGAACCGAAGATGTTCATTCCGGAACAGCGACGAATCCGTTCGACGGTCATTCCTTTCTTTCGAGTCCCGTCGGTTACGAGAGTCGGTTGTTCCTGCTGTCGACGTTGAATGCGAATCAGTTGCTGAGTTGCGTTGAACGGACGACTGGGGAGCTCATCTGGCAACAACCGCTGGTGTATCACGAGAGTGAGCCTCTTGCAGGTGTCACCGATATGTCGGCCGCGCAAACGGCATCCTCCCTCCATACGTGGAATGACGACGTCGTCTGCAGTCTCTGGAATGGCATCATTGTTTCCTGTCGACAATCCGACGGGGCGCTGAACTGGGCGACGTGCGTTGTGAATGATGACCTTGGGATAGCGGCAACGCGGCAACGACTGCTGGACGCCGATCAGGATTCGGGGATTGGATTTTTCAGCACGCTGCACGGCGACTTGATGGTGGCTTCCAGTCCCGGTTCAGCGCTGGTTTCGTGCGTGAATGTGGCTGATGGCCATCTACTCTGGCAGGCACCGCGTACGAATTCGCAGACAAAAGGGGCCGATGATCACTATGTCGCAGGAATAACAGACGGCAATGTGGTCCTGGTTGGGAGCCAGCACTGCCGTTCACTCGATCTTCAAAGCGGTATGGAAGTCTGGACGGCAGAAGTCATACCGTCCACGGGGCGCGCGTGGTGCACCGGTGATTTGTGTCTGATTCCGGAATCCAACGGCCGAATTGCTCAGGTTCGTGTTTCCGATGGAACAGTTTATCGTTGCGATCCACGCGTGCTGCCCGGTGGGTTACCACACATCTCCGGTACGGTGACGGGTGATGATCAGTACGTCTACGTGAGCGACACGGTTCAGGTGTCTGCGTTCCTTCGCAATGACGTGTTGCTGCAAAGAATGGAGAAACGGGAAGCTGCTCAGCCAACTCTGACTGACTTTCTGAAGTATGCCCGAAGCCTTGTGCTGGGCGATAAAACGCATGAGGCAATCAGGCTGGCGATTCGTACTTTAGACAGTCAACCTTCAGCTCAGCCCGAAGAGAGTCAACAGCGCGTTCGAGAAGCTCTGGAAACTTTTGCAGCCGAATTAATCCTGTCGACCGCCTATGAGTCTTTCGTGAATCGCGATTCCACATCCGGTCAAACGGATCTGGCCGTTGATGAGGTGATCGGTTACCTGGACTGGCTTCGTCATGTGCGTCTGGCGCGGCAGCACTCCGTTCTGTTTCATTTGCTTGCCGTCGCTTATGGTGTCGAAGAGCTCGATCTGTCCAGGATGCAGAAGAATGGTCGGTGGTTCCGTGACAACGTGACGATGACGGAAAGCTGGCAGATCAGCCCGATGCTGGTCGCGAATGCGATTGAAGGTGATCTGTTCCGGCAACAACAGGAAGCCACTTTCAAGTCATTAGCGCGATCACGACAGAGTTCGGTGGGGCTGCCTGTGACTCCGGCGGATATATCTGTGGCATCGACAATGCTGGCAGATGATGCAGACGCGGCTGAAGAAGTACGGGAATCACTGGCCGACCGAATGCTGCTGCGCGGTGATCTTGCGTCTGCGGAAGTTCTTCTGTTGTCTGAGTCGACAACAGAAGAACCGCAGCATGAAGTCCGTCTGCGCCAACTTCGCTCCTGGCAACCCGCCCTGGAATCCATTCAGAAAGCGAACGGGTTTTCCGAGCAGAATCAACCCGAAGATCAATCGCGTCTGGCAAAATCTTCTCAGGTCACAATTGGTGAAACGCTGCAGTTTCGGACGACCGATGCGATCAGCACTGAGATCGACCAGTCTGTGGGGAGAGCGATGATTCATGGTAGCGTCGAGAACCCGTTTGACCTGCATCGACGCTTTCTGTTCCGAGTCGATCAGTCACAGCTTGTTGTCTCTGGTTACGATCTTACAGATGGAAGCTGTACTGATCGCGTTCATCTTGACATGAAGTATCTGAGCAACGCCTGGAGCACCATATCTCCCCAGAATCCCTCCCTGATTGTTCTTTCAAGTCCCGATTCTGTGGCGGCGATCAGCGTTGTGCGTTCTGGTTCGGCGAAGCTGTTGTGGGATCGACCCATTGACGATCCCGTCCGAGCTTCCTCTCGAATTGAGATCGGTTCGATCGGCCGCGACCATTTGATTGTCCGCTCAGCCTCTCGATTGCATCGCCTGCACCCGCTGACAGGTCAGGTTCTCTGGAGCAACGCGTGCCCTCATTTTGATGGTGGACGGTACATGTTCCGAAATGAACAGATTCTGGGCGATGAAGCCACGACACTTGTCGGCTCGACAGGCGATCGACTTCTAAAACGATACTCAACCGTCGACGGTCGGAGACTTACACCGCTGAAGCTGGATGCCATTGAATTCGAAGGCAGCCTTGTCCTTGGCGGACGGATGCTGTGCCGTCGCGATGGTAGTCACCTTGCACTCATTGATATCACGACACAGCAGGATCTGTTCACGGATCACTCGATTGGTGTCTATGAGACACTTGAACCCGTGATTCGCGCGATTGATCGAAAACGCGCTGTCGCGGTCAGTAATCAGCAGGAGCTGCTGCTGATTGATGTCGAAAAGGCGCAATTGCTGCATCGCATTCCATTCGGTGGCCTGGTGAATACGCGATACATCTTTGGAATGACCGCCTTTCGGCGAAGCGGACGCCTGTTCGTTTGTATTAACGACGAGCAGGAAATAAATCAGCGATTTACCGCGGCCGGACGCCTGGATGATCTTCGTTTGCAATCCGGGACATTGATGTGCATTGATGAAACCACCGGCCGTGTCCTTTGGCATCGCCGAGTCGACCCCTGCGTTGCACCATCAACGCATGATGATCGGTGTCCGTATTTCGTCATGTGGACCTATATGCAGGGCCCACTGCCGGCTTTCAATCAGGGATTTCGAAGCAGACGTATCGAAAGGAAGATGAGACTGCAGGTCGTCAGTATGGAAACCGGGGAATTGCTGGCCGAAGATGCCACGCTGTATCCGGCCAATCCAATTCGCGCCACGTGGGAAGATGACCTGAAACTGCTGAAACTGTACTGCTCCGAATCCATTCTTACGGTTGCAACGAACTCAATCGATGCCCCGGGCTTTCAGTAATGATGGATGACGGAGATCAGACGCCCTGCGATGACAGAGCCCGCCGAAACGATCGAATTCAGATCATTCGAGTCGATCACCTGATGACCACTCTGGCTCGGCTCCGTGGGATCTCAACACCGATTGGCACAGACTTTTCCGGTCTGATTGCTTTGCAGGATGGACGCCCTTCCATTGCGGTCGGCTACAGTTTTGAACCTGACAATACACTTTCGCTGACACTCCCGATCTGGCTGAACAACCACGCCGTGTCCGAACTGAAGGAGCTTATCGGCGAGTGCATCCGAATGGCTTCGGAAGCGGGGCTCAAGGGTGCCCACTGCCTTGCGCCGATTTCTGAATCGTTTCAAATCGAGACGCTCCGTCTTGCCGGATTCAGAAAGGCTGCAACAGTTGTTTCCGTCGCGCGACGTCCTGTTGGAATCCAGTTGAACCACCTCCAGAACCGGGGTGAAAGAGAAACAGATTCAGAGATTGAATGGAACGCTCAACCGCTGTCCCCAAAGATGTTTGCCCAACGAAGCGACGATATTGTTGCGGCTCTTGAAGAAATCCTGTCAAACTCAACAGACCTTCTTCAAATCCCTCGCCCGTCGCCGGATGAACTGGAAGCGGTGTGGGGACAGAAAAATGGAATCGTGGTCACCGGATGCATCGGCAATCACGTTTGTGCTATCGCCTGTGTTTCGCTTAACAACGACCAGTCGTATCTTCGCGGAGAATCGGGCGGAAATACTTTTCCGGCGCCCTTTGCCTGTATTGAGTACATCGGCGTTGTTCCCAAATACCGTCGTCGAAGACTGGGAAGAAGACTGCTGGAAGAATGCGACCGCGTATTTGGTGACTGGATTTCAGAGAACAAATTCGGTTTGCATGTTGGCTCGACGATGGCATTTGTGGACTCTTCCAACGAACCCGCCATGCAGTTCTACGCGCGGTGTGGATTCGTGTCTGTGAATTCTTACAGTTTGTTGTTCATGGACGCTGAAGTGGGATAGCATAGACCACAAGTTACCTGATCGCCTGTTTGTGGCACCGAAGACAGATTGAAACGAATGACCAATCCATCCCTTTTCCCCTGTGGCAGACTGAGTGTCGTTCCGAATCGCCGAGAGATGCTGCGTCGATCCGGCTGTGGTCTGGGAATGCTCGCGCTGGCAGATCTGCTCGGTGGTTCGGCAAAGGCAGAACAGTCTCAGGAAGCCGTCGGCAGTCCGCTACAGCCACGCGAGCCGCATTTCACACCGCAGGCAAAAGCGATTATCTGGCTGTTTATGGAAGGCGCGCCGAGTGCAGTCGACTTGTTTGATCCAAAACCGGAACTCACAAAGAACGACGGCAAACGCGTTGATATCAAAGTGTTCTTCGGTGATCCCGGGCCGCTGATGAAATCGCCATTTCGATTTGATCAATATGGTCAGTCCGGGCAGTGGGTCTGCGAACACTACAGCAACGTTGCCAGACATGTGGACGACATCGCATTTATTAAATCCTGCTACAGCGAATCGGACAATCATGTTCCGGCGCTGTATCAGATCAACACAGGGATTCCCCGCCCCGGGTTCCCATCTGCCGGTTCGTGGATGACCTACGGCCTTGGCAGTGAAAATCAGAATCTTCCGGGTTATGTCGTACTGGAAAACCGTCAGGGCGTGAAGGGGGGGCCTCTTAACTGGGGCAGTGGTTTTCTTCCCTCCAGTTATCAGGGCACTCTGTTTCGATCGCAGGGTTCACCAGTGCTGAATCTGAAACGGCCTGCCGACATCACTGGTTCTGACCAGCGGCGACAGCTCGACCTGATGCGGGAATTCAATCAGAAGCATTTGCAGCACCTTCCGCACGAACGAGATCTGCAGGCACGCATCGAGTCTTTCGAACTTGCATTCCGAATGCAGTCTGAGGCAATGGATGCCGTTGATCTGACGAAGGAAACGGCGGAAACGCAGGAATTATACGGTTTGAATCAGGACCATTCGCGCTACTATGGAAGGAAGTGCCTGATCGCACGGCGACTGATTGAACGCGGTGTGAGGTTTATCCAGGTCTACAGCGACGGCGAATGGGATGCTCACAACAAGCTCACTCAAAACCATATCGGCCATTGCCGCGAAACCGATGTTCCGATCGCTGGTTTGCTGACGGATCTCAAACAGAGAGGTCTTTGGGACGACGTCCTGGTGATATGGGGCGGTGAATTCGGACGGATGCCAGTTTCACAAAGCGGCGATGGCCGTGATCACAATCCCAACGGCTTTCTCACATGGATGGCGGGAGCCGGAATTAAAGGCGGAGTCAGCTACGGTGAGACGGACGAAATTGGCTACAAAGCCGAGGTGAATCCGGTGAGCGTTCATGACCTGCACGCGACAATGCTGCATCTGATGGGAATGGATCACAAGCGACTTACCTGGTTCCACAATGGACGAAACTATCGACTGACCGATGTCGCTGGAAACGTCCTTCAACCAATTCTCCGATCCACTTAATGAATCTGTTCCGATGATGTTGCGGAAAGCCATCCACTCGTAAGACCAGGCAAATGCGCCGGGCATCTTGCCAATTCGGCTCTGGCCGCATTTCATTTCGGTCAGAGCAAGGAGGGCCCGTGACTTTGTGGACAGGATGTATCACGAAGTCTGTTGCAGCTTCCAGACGTTGAAACTGCGTTGCGGCTGCGGCGAACAGTCCGTGAAAATTCGCGGGAACCACGCTGTCGATCAGCGAGCCATCAGCAGAGCAATCGTGACGAATGGATCCCGGATATGTTCGATGATGGCTCCGGACGTGGGGCGGGCGGTGTCAGACAACCAGAATCGCCCCGAAGCCTCATCGACGTGGGCCGTCATGTGAGTTGTTCGCGAATGAGAGTTTCTGTTGATCATCGCTGCCATTTCAGACAATTCGAGTTCACGGCCGGATGGAGTAGTCACACGAAAATGACGATCATCTTCATCAATCATCAGTCTCCATGCCTTTGGTTCCGTTAAGCGTTTGTCATCATAATTCCTGACAACCACAGGTAGTGTTGTTTCCTCTGCCAGCCAGTGGGCCCGGTTGACAATGATCGGGTCGTCAGACAGCACCTGAAGAGGAGTTGAGGTGGCCGGCACCGCCTTCGCAGGAAACCAGCGTCGTACCCATTGACGATAATGCGTTTCGCAATCCACAACGTTGTGATGGCCTGATGTACGGACAGATCTCCCCTGCAACTGGTAATTCAGTGATTCCGGAATCTCAAGAATCAGTTGCTGCCGCGGTGCAGCAGACATTCGACGTGGAATCAGTAAGTTCGCCAGTGAATTATCAGGTTCCGGAGCCGACGCAAGGTGACCAGCCTCATCCGTTTCGTGCCGCAGCACGCGAACAGTGATTCCATGGTCCTTCCACACAACCGGAAGTGGATCTCCGTGCGAATCGAAAGCGTCCAGCCCGGTGTAATCCGGCCCAAAACCAGAACCTGTTACGAAGATTGCCCCGGCGGCAGCTCGCTGCTGGCGGAGTGTTTCGCAGACCGAAGCCGGGGTGCATCGACCCGCATCGATGATATCCAGACCGACTTCACGAAGTATTGCGGTTACCCCCACAAAAATGTCGGGAGAGGACGCTCGGTTGTCGTAACCGACGATGACGAATGCGCTGGCCGCGAACTCCGGGGGGAAGTCCTTTTCGGCATCACTGGATCGGGCGGGCTGCTGGGAAGAGGACACAGGGCCGCCGTTCGCGTCGGCCGTTGTCAACGATTCGGCTAGGACACGAACGATAGGAGCGATCGATTGTCGGGTGAGCTGGTTCAGGTACTGACCGCGAATGCCGTTCTCAGTCCGAATGATTCCCGTGGTTCTCTGAACTCGCACAAAGTGGTTTGTGCGCGTCGTGGAGCCGGAGATCCCCTCATGGTCCGAGCGGGCGTCGCAGAGATCGCATCCCCGCCACCCTGCCGATAGTCTGGCCAGATGGATCGCACGACCGATTGAATCGCCGTTGGGGCAGTTGTATGTCCGATTACCATCGATCGCAGACATGCACCACATCCTTGTCGTTATCTCAGGAGTCGGTCCGACTAAACGCCCCAGTGTGAGCGTCGAGCCTCTTGCAGCATTTCAAGACTCGGCCGATTCGATCCGTCCTTTCGTTTGAGACCTGTTTGGCCATCATCAGAATCCCAGTCTCGCCAGTTGAGGTAGTAGACTCCGGCAACGCGATCCTTGGACAGGCTCATCAGCAACGCCGCCTGTAGCCATTCGGCCTGTTCCGATTCGAAATCGGGGTCATCGCCTTCAAAGCTTCGAGGAACCGTCAGCATGACGTTGATCGGAAGCTGCAATGCCGCCCAGTGGTCCAGCAGTTGAGAGAAGCTCAGACTATCACGTGGCAGTGTCTTTCGAGGCGAATCCTGAATCCGAACGTCCAGGTTGATCTCTGCCAGGTTTACACCGCACCGCCGCAGAGTGTCGGCGAACTGTATCGGTGACAGCCGGTTGCGTGTCTGACTCAGGTACTCTCCCCACGGCTGAATGATGCGCAGGCTGATTTGGACATGTTCATCCACCTGACGTGCTGCTTCGACGGCTCGCACGACCATATTCAATCGTTGTTCTTCATTGAGCTGGCCGACTCCACCACAATTTGCTCCCGCGACAACTTCCCAGTGGCGGATGCGCCCCACATATCGGCCAACGACAGTTTCGACATAGTCGGAGGTGAAGCTCTGAAGATTCACGAGATCGCCGCTCCAGGATTCGAGCCATCCGGGAAACTTCGGCGTCGACAAATCCACGAGCGGGCCTCCCATAATCGACATGCGATGTTCCAGTGCCCATTCGACAAGTGCGTCGGTATGGTCCCAGGTATAGGTCCCGTCACTGGGCTCCAGCTGAGCCCATGGCGTGTCCACCAGTACCGCATTGAACGCCTGCAGAAAAGCCTCCTCATCTTCCGGCACTCGGTCCAGATGGCAACCGAGAAAGACGGGCAGATGGCCCGACCTGGATTTCCGGAATGTCAGCCGCTGTTCGGTGTAATGTCGACATAACAAAACGACCGCTTTTGCGGACATGTCCATCGAAAGCAGGGCTGCCGCTCCTGATGTTTCGGGAGCTTCCGTTCGCAGAACCGCGCTTCGAAATGACCGGTGGGCCTCGTGCATTAACCGATCGAGCTCTTTTGATGTCTGCAACCCGGACGTGGTCCAGGTGAAGTACTGATTGCGAAGCCGGGACAGCTGCCCCCGCAAGTTCCACTTCCAGGTCGTAGGGGCTTGACTGTTCTCGCAGACTGGTCGACTGGACAACCTGAATGTTGCCATCGAAGCCAGGCCAGGGAAGGCGAAGTTGACCGCTTTCCGGCTGCGATCGTTCACAGCGTAACGTGTGGCCGAGCAGAGTCGCCTGGGCAGGTAAGACGCGTCCATCGTACATCAGGAAGTCGATCACAGACAGATCTGACCCGCGCAGCAGCAGGTCAGGTCTGGCGACGCGAAATGTCATCACCCCCATGAACTATCCTTCATCCGGGCTCTTGCCCTTCTCTCCGCAGTGCTTTGTGTTGCTCCCAACCCGTCATCAGTGTCGCTTCCTTTTTTCGACAGCGGGAAGTCTACGATGATGTTGACCAATTGTTCAAACGGTTCCGGGGGTCTAGAATCGCAACTCATGCGAGTCCGCTCAGAAAGCCGATTGGGGCGATGAATCGGTCGCCAGATCGACCCCTCTCCTGCCATTGCGCCTTTTCCTCCGGAATATTGTTGATGACGAACGTCCTGTTGCAGAGTGAATTGCCCGGAATTCCAGTGCGCCGAGGGAAAGTACGCGATGTGTACGACTTTGGTGATCAGCTGCTTTTTGTTGCGACCGACCGAATCAGTGCGTTCGACTACATTCTGCCCAATGGCATCCCCCGCAAAGGTGAGGTGCTCACCCGAATCAGCCGGTTTTGGTTCGATTTGCTGAATGTTCCGAATCACTACGTATCTGACGACCTCCAGTCCCTTCCACTGCCCGAGGGGGTTGATGCGTCGACTCTGGCCGGACGAAGTATGATCGTCCGGAAAACGGACGTCGTGCCGATCGAATGCGTCGTGCGAGGATATTTATCCGGGTCCGGATGGAAGGAATATCAAAAGCAGGGGACAGTTTGTGAACAGAATCTGATTCCCGGATTGCTGGAAAGCAGCCAGTTGCCCGAACCTGTTTTCACGCCAGCCACCAAAGCCGAATCCGGGCATGACGAGAACATCAGTTTTGATCGAATGCAGTCCATCGTTGGGGCGGACCTTGCCAATCGATTGAGGGAATTAAGCCTGCAGATCTACGAAAAAGGCGCTCAACACGCGATAAGTCGAGGCATCATCATTGCGGATACCAAGTTTGAATTCGGGCTGCTGGACGGCGAGATCATACTGATCGACGAAGTTATGACGCCCGATAGCTCCCGGTTCTGGCCTCAGGAGTCGTGGCAACCTGGAATCAATCCGCCGTCGTTCGATAAGCAGTTTGTCCGCAACTGGCTGGAACAGTCAGGCTGGGACAAGAATAGTCCTCCACCGTCGCTGCCGGAGGATGTCATTACCCGAACCGCCGAAAAATACGCAGAGGCCTTCGAGAAGATTACAGGCACGGCATTCTGACAGGTACGGCATTCTGGCAGAGAGCCATCCTGACGACGACGGTTTCGTCTCGGCAGCGTATTGAATACAGGGCGTCGAATACTGCTGCGAACGGCTCGATCCGTTTGATGCAGCACGTCCGTCGAAAACGGTGGCGGTAATGCCGCAGGGGGGATGCTGAGAAATTCAACGTCTTCGCATGACGTCCGGCGGATTGACAATCAACCGAACGCCACGTAGCTTCCCTTTTCAACGCACTGTTGTTCCTCCACCCTATTCATTTCACATCCACTGGAGATCACGATCATGGGACGCCCGGTCACTTTGTTTACAGGTCAATGGGCCGATCTGCCACTCGAAGAACTATGCAAAAAAGCTCGCGAGTTCGGCTACGACGGGCTGGAACTGGCCTGTTGGGGCGACCACTTTGAAGTTGATAAGGCTCTCTCCGACGATTCGTACTGCGCTCACAAACGTGAACTGCTGGAAAAGCACGAACTGAAACTTTTTGCGATTTCCAATCACCTCGTTGGCCAGGCTGTTCTGGACAATATTGATGCTCGCCACAAGACCATTCTTCCTGACTATGTCTGGGGAGATGGAGACCCGGCTGGCGTAAACGAACGTGCCATCGAAGAAATGAAGAACACAGCCCGCGCAGCCCAGAAACTTGGCGTGAGCATTGTGAATGGTTTTACAGGTTCCAGCATTTGGCACCTGATTTACGACTTCCCCCCGACACCAAAGTCAATGTACGACAAAGGATTTGAACTGCTGGCAGAACGCTGGAATCCGATCCTGGATGTCTTCCAGGAATGCGGTATCAAGTTTGCGCTGGAGGTTCATCCAACCGAGATTGCATTCGATATCTACTCGGCAGAACGAGCGCTGGAGGCATTGAATCACCGTGAGGAATTCGGATTCAACTTTGATCCAAGTCACCTGATCTGGCAGGGAGTGGATCCAGTGGAATTCATCCGATACTTTCCTGACCGCATCTACCACGTCCACATGAAGGATGCGTCTGTGACTCTCAATGGCCGGACCGGTATTCTGGGAAGTCACCTGTCGTTCGGGGACCAGCGTCGCGGTTGGGACTTCCGGAGCGTTGGTCGCGGCGGGGTTCGTTTCGAGGAGATCATTCGTGCGTTGAATGCTGTCAAGTACAGCGGACCATTGTCGGTCGAATGGGAAGACAGCGGAATGGATCGCGACCATGGCGCCGCAGAAGCAGCTCAGTTCTGTAAGAACGTTGACTTCCAGCCGTCCGGCAGAGCGTTTGACGCCGCGTTCAGCGAGTAGACGCAACGACGTCACCGATTTGCACTTCGGAATCGCAGCCTGCTGAATGCACCGATGTCTTTGGAAAGCGTTGAGACCGTCCTGGTCGGCATGAAGCTGAAGCTGCGAGAAACATGAAGCTGAAGCTGCGAGAAACTGAGTCCAATGAAGCCCGGCACACGAGCCGGGCTTCATTTTTTTACGCCTGCCATGTCAGGTCGGAGCCAACTGATCATGGTCATGCCAGTCGTTTGGTGGCAACCGTGCCCTCGGGGCTGGTTTTCACATCATACCCGGCAGAATTGATCTCCCCGCGAATCGAATCGGCCGATGCGTAGTCTTTAGCCGCTCGGGCGGCATCGAGTTTCTGGCAGAGCTCCGCAATTCTCGCATCTTCGCCGGTCGACTCTTCTGAACCCCCTGCACCGTCCAGGGGGGCAACTGCCAGGACTTCGTTGATTCGATTCAGCACACCGAGTGCCTGCGCCGGGTCGTCGGGTGTTGACGCAGCCCAGGGCAACACGGCTCCCAGTGCGCCAGCAATATTCAGGTCGTCAGCGAGAGCTTCGGCGAATTCTTTCAGGACGGGGTGTGTGAAATCGACGTCAGCGGCCTTTCCACCGCATGCGGCTTCGAGGCGGCTCCGGAAATCCGTCAACCGTTTCACGGCTCCCGCAGAATCCTGCAGACCTTTCTTCGTGAAGTTCATGTTGGCCCGATAGTGTGATTTGATCAGTTCCAGCCGCAGCACCGCGGGATGAACTTTGATGCCTGTTGCCCGGCCTTCCAGCACGTCGCGAACGGTCCAGAAGTTGCCTTTGCTCTTCGACATCTTTTCCCCTTCGACCATCAGGAAGCGTGCATGCATCCAGAAACGCGCGAAGGAATCGGCGCCAGTTGCTCCTCGTGACTGGGCAATTTCACATTCGTGGTGAGGAAAGATCAGATCTTCACCACCCGTGTGAATATCGATCACATCACGTCCGAGCCGCTTGCGTGCCATGCACGAACATTCGATGTGCCAACCCGGATAACCAGTGCCCCAGGGCGAATCCCACTTCATGATGTGATGACTGTCCGCCTTCCACAGCATGAAGTCCGCCGGATGCCGCTTATTGGCCTGGTCTTCATCGTTGATGCGACCGCTCGCGTTGGTGAGGAGTCGATCCAGTGTATTTCCGCTGAGCTTGCCGTAGTCCGGGAAGCTTTCCACGCTGTAATACACAACACCATCGGGGCCGACGTAGGCGTGCCCCTTCTTGATGAGCTCGCCGATCATGTCCTGCATGGTGTCGATGTTTTCGGTGGCTTTCAGAATATTATCCCGTTCTGATGCGACTTTGACACCAAGAGTCTGAGCATCCTGAAGAAAGGCTTTCATGTAGTAATCGGCGACCTGGTATGGGTCATCAGGATTCTCGACTGCACCCTCAGCGACTTTGCCGGATTTCTTGTCCGCCTTCATTCTCTTGGCGGCGGCTTCCATTTTGTCTTCTCCGCCACCGTCCGCATTACTGTCGTCAGTCATGTGTCCAACGTCCGTGATATTCATCACGTGATGGACGGAATGACCAAAAAACTCAAGCGTTCGTCGGATGATGTCAGCGAACAGAAACGACCGAAAATTTCCGATGTGCGCGAAGTCATAAACCGTCGGGCCACAGCTGTACATACGGATGCAGTCTGCATCGACCGGCTGAAAAGTCTCGGTGTTGTTCGTTAGCGTGTTGTAAAAACGGATTTCCATAACATCCACTCAAAGCTGACCCCGGGGCTGCGTGACATGAACGCACTGACTATCAAACCCATGACAGTCTTGATTGCCCAAAGGTTGCATCACCAGGATGCAGTTTTCTGAAACAGTGTCCTATTCCCGAGTTCGTCCATCGTCGATGGCACGCAGTTGAGAATAATGGATCGCGAATCTCGTGTGCAGTCCGAATAACGACCGCGTTTGCCTGTCTCACCATTTCTCACAGGACTACCACCGGGCAGGCTGCAAAATTCGGCAGATTCAGCCTTCCTGCCGTCTCTGGCGGTCGGTCCGGAAGGCACGCGCAGGTCGGATTGGCGGTGGCAGCTTCCGTCGGTGAGTTCAAAGATGTCGGGGATCAGGCCAAACCGGTGTTCAGCGGTTGTAGTTCTGGCGGAACAAACAGACCGTTGTCTCGAATGAGCTCATCATCGAACCAGATTTGACCACCGCCATAATCCGGGCGCTGGATCAGAACCAGGTCCCAATGGACGCAGCTTCGGTTTCCATTGTCGGCCTCGTCGTAGGCGTTTCCGGGAGTAAAGTGGAAGGATCCCCCAATCTTCTCGTCAAACAGGGTGTCCAGCATCGGATGAAGGATGTGATTGTTGGTTCCGATTGCGAATTCACCGATGTACCGAGCTCCCTCGTCGGAATCCAGGATTTCGTTCAGGCGATCGGTCGCGTTTTGAGAAGTCGCTTTGGTGATACGTCCGTCCTGAAACTCGAAGCGAATTCCATCAAACACAGTACCCTGGTATCGGGACGCTGTATTGAATTGAATCGTTCCATTGACGCTGTCTTTGACAGGTGCCGTAAAGCATTCTCCATCCGGAATATTACATTCCCCGGCACACGGAACGGCAGGAATCCCTTTGATGGAGAACGACAAGTCAGTACCGGGAGCCGTGATTCTGACTCGATCTGCAGCTTCCATCCGCGCCTTCAATGGCTGCAGGTCAGCCGCCATTTTTGCATAGTCCGCCGTGCAGACATTGAAATAAAAATCCTCGAACTGCTCGCAACTCTGGTTCGCAGCCTGTGCCATGGAGGGCGTTGGGTAACGCAGAACAACCCAGCGAGTCCTGGGGACGCGAAGGCTGATGTGCACCGGCTGCCACCAATGTTTCTGATACAGACTCATCTTCTCAGAGGGAACATCAGCGAACTCATTGGAATTGGCCGATCCCCGAATTCCAATGTACGCGTCCATTTCCTTCATCACAGACGCTTCGAACTTCCCTGACAGCGACATGCTGGATTCCGTTGCACCGCGGTACAAACTTCGCAAGACGGCGTTCGACTTCGTCGAAACAACAGGAATTGCGCCCAGCCGATAGACTTCTTCAACAAGTCGACAGACCAATGCTGGCTCAGGAAGGTCAAATGCTTCGATCAGAATCTTTTCACCTGTTTGTAGCCGACAACTGTGGTGAATAAGCGTCTGTGCCAGCTTATCTATGCGATGGTCCTGCATCGGATGTGCCTTCGAGCGGTTCGCGAAATCCAGTGAATTCTCTGTTCAGGTTCTACCTGCAGTCCGAAGGTTAAGGCACATCCTTCGGGTTCACAATACTGGGTTCGAATGTGAACCCGGGATTGCCCGGGTGAGACGATTCTCTGGTTCAGAATCCGGCCTCAGATACCACACGTGCCGCCCAGCAAAATACCTGAGTAATGCGGTGTTCGCGTCCGTGCCCATGTCTCGAGCCCAGACGATTTTCGATGCATCGATGTCAGCTCTGTTGTAGACCCATTCTTCATGTGGAGAATGGCCGGTGGCATACTGCACCACCACCAGATGTTGACCGTCCCTGGCATTCAGAGAATCGGCAACTTCCTGGCGATCGTATTGCCAGCCCTTGTGATCGCCGACCACCAGACGCAGCACGGCAACCCCAAACAGAATCGATTGCAGGAGAATTGCCAGGGCCGACACATTTGGTACCCGGGGCGAAGGTAACTCAACCTCAAGCCTGCGAAGGCCTGCAACACCCAGAAGAAAAAAGACTGGCAGCACAGGGGACAGGTAGTGGGAATACAACCATACGGCCATCGACGATCCGAACAGCAACAAACCCAGTGAACTCAGCAGGACAATCAGCTGCCCTCGAGAAAGCCCCGTGCCGAAACTGGATGTTCCAGAGGCACCCGCTTCCGCATTTCGATGCCCGTCGCCGGTCGAACGCCCAGTGGAACTGTGGCGGCGCACACTGTAGAGAATCAACAGCCCGAGCACTGGCGAGAGTAGTACCATCATCGCCATTGAAAAGTAGTGAAATTTTACACGCAGGAATGACGCCAGAGAACGCTGAGCCTGCCAGGCATTGGTCTCCCAGTCTGTGTGAAATTCCTTCAGCATCTCGTGGCGATATTCAGGAGCTGGCTGGGGTGGTTGCTGGAAAACAAACAGCGGCCCTGTCATGTACATTTTCGAATGGAACGCATACGGCAGATTCAACATGTTGCCAGTCACGTACTTGTTGTACGTCGCCATCCCCAAAAGAACGAGAATCAGCAATAGAGAGCCCGGAATCAGCTGAATGCCCCGTGACATACTCAGGCAAATCGGTTGGCGGCGAAACAGGGTATGGGCAACGCTGATCAAAACAGGAAGGCTCACCAGCAATCCCTCGAAGGGGCGGCTGTTCGCGAGAATTGCAAGGCCTGCCGCTGCCAGCACACCTGATTTCCATGTGAACTGCTCGCCCCAGAGTTTCCATCCGCCCAACAGTAATGCCGCTCCCACAACCGCCGGAGCACCGCCCATATACGTCTGTCCCCAGGACAACATCAATCCGGAATGCGTCAGGGCGAGGCAGCCCCCGATGATGGACCAGCGACGATCAAACCAGACGTGCAGCATCCAGACAATTGACGCAACAGCGGCGCTTGTAGAGAGCCAGACTCCGGCCAGTGGCGTACCCAACAGGATCTGTCCCAAGGCAAGAAATAATCCCTGAGCGGGCGGATACTTGGACGCATAACTCGGCTGTTGAAGAACATGCATCGTTTCAAAATGCGGCCACATCGGATGCGTTGCATTTGTGCAGCGGCCGCCAGCGTAGGTGTCGGCGGCAAGCAAATAGCTGAATTCATCATGTAACGTGGGAACAGGCCATTTGAGCCACGAGATCCCAGCGCTAAGCATGAAGGTAACGACAAGGAATGCCACCGCCGTTTTCGCTTGTCTGTCGGATACTCCGAACCGCGAATCCAACGGCAATTCGGACACGTGACTGGCGTACGGTGCAGTCGCTGATGCTTCGAATGCATCGTCAGTGACAGGTTCCTGCATCATGTTGCTGATCACGCACGCCGAATGCCGGCAAATCGAAGTTTCCCCCAGGTAATTCGCTGAGACGCGGGCTCAAAATACCGGTGCAGCAAGTTCAGGATCGTATCCGCGTGGCTCAGCCATTGGCTGTACGTTTCAAGCTCGTGCTCGGTCATGGTCGCGAAGGCATCCAGCTTGTCCGACATCATACGCATCAGGGATCGATTGGAAATGAAGTGGACGGTCTGCAGAAACGCCGTCTTCCAGGGTTCGATCACGAAAAACTGTCCGTTTGGTCGAAGGACGCGATGCACTTCCGACAAGACACTTTGGAGGTCGCCTGGCAGTTCAGGTAAATGATGCAGTCCGCCCTGCACAATAAGGATGTCTCTGGAGCAGTCATCGAAGGGAAGTTTGCGACAGTCGGCAACGTAGCATTTCGCTGGTCCGTCGTACTGCTCCAGCAGCTTTGCGGAAAGATCAACCCCTTCCAGTCGCTCAAACCCAAACTCCTGCAATGCGCGAAGGCCGTTTCCCCGACCGCAGAAGATTTCGACGATCTGCTTCTCGCGGTCCCAGGTCTCGGCGCCGAATGCTCGCAGACGCTGAACAAATTTGCGAATCTCCTGCTCAGGTGTTTCAAATCGTCGATAGGCCGCTTCCCATTCGGAATCGCAGCAGACCTGAGCATCGGTGGTTTCAATCAGTGTGGCCATGGGGAGAGATTTCAAAGCGGGAGAACAGCGGAGACTGATGAGTTGACAAGGAAAGCGGACATCGAGCGGGAGGCAGATTAATTTTGCCTGACCGAATCTGAAACGCCCTTTCCGCGGCGTGCCAGGGAAAGCAGTCCGCACATAAATGTTGAAATGAGTGTTTGGTAGCCCAGTGCCATCAGTGTGACAGCGGGAATGACCCACCGCATGGTGCTGGCGTGATCCAGTGGACCGAATCCGGTGTTCTTCCAGTGAACGATGCGGGTGGCCAGAAGGATGGTGCCCACAACGGCCATCGCCCCTCCAAACAGGATGCCGCGTTCCGGTCGTGCCAGCCGGATGATTCGGTCCATCGATTCATTCCGTGGCAGCATGCCTTCGGAGACTGCGAACATCCGAGCAAAGACGCCAAAGTACAGGGACTGTGCTCCCATCAGGATGGCCAGACTGGCAACCAGAAGAGAATGCACACCCAGTGTGGCCCCAAAGATCGAAACCCCCGGAAGTGCCAGGGAATAGCCCAGCACACCCAGAGCAATCAAGAGCAGGCCGGGAACCGCGAAGAACCAGCGCGGGCTGTAAATCAGGAAGAAGCGAAGCGTTCGCCAGCCGTCCCGAAACGTCTTCAGATGTGGCGCATGTGCCTTGCGGCCGTCCGGATGTAAAGTGATGGGGATCTCATCGATCTGCCGTCCAAAACGAGCGGTCTTGATCACCATCTCCGTGGCGAACTCCATGCCTGTGCAGCGAAGATTCAAATCGTCATACAGATTTCTTGTGAATCCACGAAGCCCACAGTAGACATCGTTAATCGGAGCGCGAAACAGAAAACGAACCAGTTGTGTGAGCATCGGATTTCCCGGCCACCGATGCAAAGCTGGCATCGCTCCCGGAAGAATTGTTCCACCGCCCTTCGGAAGGCGGCATCCCTGGACCAGTTCTGCGCCAGCTCGCAGACGCTCGACAAAACGAGGAATGTCGCCGAAGTCGTAGCTGTCGTCGGCGTCGCCCATGATGACGTATTTGCCGAGGGATGCTTCAATCCCCCCCATGAGCGCGCTACCGTAGCCTTTATCACTCACGTTCACGACCCGCGCACCGGCCTGAAGCGCAATCAACTGCGAACCGTCCGTACTGCCATTGTCTGCAATCACAATTTCGGCTTCGATATCGATGCTTCGTATCGCCGCCTGAGCTTTCAGGATGCAGATTTCCAGCGTATCTGCTTCGTTCAGGCATGGCATCACGACCGACAGTTCGACGGGACGTGCGACCGTGGAGGTCCCTCGTGGAAAGGTTCGAATGGCAGCCTGAATCATGGTTTACCTTTTGCAACGAGTCGGCCCAAATTGCGTTACTGTCAATATTCCTCCCGTTTGCCTGTGCTAACCCGAGTTTTACGGCGAGGTGATTGGGAAGCCCCGACTGGCGATGCAGTTGCGCAGTCTTTGCGGGCTGAAGCAGATATTCAGAGACATCACTGGATGCCGGTCGTGCGCGCGTTCACGGTTGAATGTCCTGGCTGGATCGATTCTTCCGACTCTTCAGAGACGGCCACTTCAACCCGGCAGTGCTGGTGGATTCTGCCGGGATTGCTATTGTTCAGTAATTGTGGCCGTCTCTCTGAGACCGCGTTTTGCCTGCTCACCTTTTTCACGTGTCGTCAGCGTGCGACAGCGGGTTGTTTTCGTGGCCGACTTCCGACGCAAGCGTCGACATCTGCGACTCCCCATCTGGACCAGTGTTGTCCTGATGACGGTGAACCTTGCGCTGATGATCATTCTGATTGTTCAGCTCGCCCAGCAGAGTCTTTGGATGGCTTTGACGCTGGGAACTGTGGGGATGGGAATCAGTCTCTTTGGGATTTCGTTCTATTCGTTTCTGACGATCAAAGAGATTCAGCTCAATCGAAGACAATCAAATTTCGTCGACAGTGTGACTCACGAACTAAAGACACCCATTGCTGCTTTGCGGCTTTATCTTGACACGCTGATTCTGCGCGACCCCGGGCCGGAGGACCGACAGGATTTTTATGCCACGATGGATCGTGAGCTGGGCCGTCTGGATCGGCTCATTAATCAATTGCTGGAGGTCGGGCGTCTTGACGCAATCGGTGACCAGACCGAAGCGGAACTGGTCAGCCTTCCGCAACTGCTGCAGCACTGTGCGGAAACTGCATCACTGAATCACAAGGTGGACATGAACGAAGTGTTTCAGATGGAGATCACGCCGATTTCGGTGATGTCTCGACGGCTATTGCTGGAGATGATCTTTGGCAATCTGCTGGACAACGCCGTGAAGTATGGTGGAACTCCGCCACGAGTTTTTGTTTCTGCATTTCCACGCGGGGCTGATCGAGTGGTCATTCGCATTCGGGATAATGGTCCGGGCGTTCCGGAAGATCATCGCCGCCGCATCTTTCAGATGTTCTTTCGCGGCAATGACGAATTGCAGCGGACAAAGACTGGAACCGGGCTGGGACTCTACATCGTAAAAACGCTGGTCGGAATCCTGAAGGGCCGCATCTCGGTACTGGATGTCAGCACTCAGGAGGCCACTGGAAGCATCTTCGAAGTCATCCTTCCTGGTCGGCAAGTGAGTGCGCCGACTCCTGAATTGTCGACGGCAGACAGCCTGCGGGCTCGCGTGGCACAGCTGGCACTGGCGGGCCGCCACGCCCTGGAAGTCGTATCATGGAAATCTGCGGACGCTGTGGATTCGAACAGGAAGGGGGCATCCAGCGATGAAATTTCTGCAGCAAAAGAAGATAATCAATCGCAGAAGTCGATCGGGGCAACCGCAATTGGTGACCGGGATTCTCATCCAGGTCTTGCGGAAGGTGCGACCCGGTCGCAGACCGTGAAAGAATCAGAGGGTTCAGTATGAGGATCCTGGTTGTTGAAGATGAGGATGCGATCGCGAAAGGGTTGAAGTTCAACTTCGAGCGGGAAGGCTATCAGGTCGATACCGTCTCCAACGGAATGTCTGCACTCGAACTTTACGAATCTGCCCAGCCACCCATCGATCTGGTTGTTCTGGATTTGATGTTGCCTCAGATGAGCGGCTACGAGACCTGCCGCGCGCTTCGGCGTCTGGACGTGGATATTCCTGTGCTCGCTCTGACGGCGCGAACCCTGTCGGAAGACAAGGCACAGGCGTTTGACTGCGGAGTGGATCAGTATCTGACGAAACCATTTTCGCTGCCGGAATTGCTGAGCCGTGTTCGGAATCTTCTGGATCGTCATCGAAGAATTGTGCAGCGGAATGTTGCTGTGAGAGCAACCGAAGATGTGGTTCGATTCGGAGATGTGACCGTCGACTTTGGTCGCTTCGAACTCCGGCGCGGTTCTGAAGTGCACGCTTTGACGACACGGGAGCAGGAATTGCTTCGCTATTTCCTGGAACATGACGGAGCCGTGCTTTCGAGGGCACGTCTGCAGTCTGAGGTCTGGAAGGATTCGGCTGATATTTCAAGTCGGTCCATTGATAATTTTGTGATGCGTCTTCGGCGGATGATTGAATCCGATTCTTCCTCGCCCAGGCATCTGCTGTCCATTCGGGGCACTGGTTACCGTTTTCTGCGTGATCCTTCGCCTGATGTGGGTGCTGACGAATCCTGACGGAATTTCGGCATCGACTCCGGCGATCCGTTCTTCGTACTTCACGCCAGCCCGAAGATTTGCGTTGCGTTGGCTGTTGTCCGCGCTGCAAGTTCTTCCAGAGAGAGTCCGTGAACTTCTGCCAGGCATTCTGCCGTGAATTTTACGTAAGCTGGTTCGTTCCGTTTGCCTCGGAACGCCTGCGGCGCGAGGTAGGGCGAATCCGTTTCAACCAGCAGACGATCCAGCGGTATTGTTCGTGCCACTTCGCGCATCGCATCATTCTTCCTGAATGTCACCATACCGGCGAATGAGATGGACATTCCCATTTCGATGCATTCCGCAGCCATTTCTGCATCTCCACAGAACGCATGCATGAGGCCGTTCAGTGGACCATTTTCAAAGTCTTCGCGAAGTATCTCCATCACTTCCGGCTCAGCCTCGCGGCAATGGACGACGAACGGCTTTCCTGCATTACGAGAAAGCTGCAGATGACGACGAAAATAATCGCGCTGGACTTCCAGCGGTGAATCGTCCCAGTACTTGTCGAGCCCCGTTTCACCGATGCCCACAACGCGCGGATGCTGCGCCAGATCCAGAATTTTTTCCCAGTCGCCAGGTTTGACCTCGTGCGTGTAGTTCGGATGAATACCGACAACGGCAGAAATCGCGGCATGCTGATTACTAAGTACGATCGCGGCCTGACTTGATTCGACCGTTGTTCCGATCGTGACCATCTTCACGATACCGGCGTCATTGGCTCGTCGAATCACATCGTCAATTTCCCGCTGAAAAGTTTCCGAATCCAGGTGGCAGTGCGTGTCGATCAGTTGAATAGACATGGAACCGTTTCGTGTGAGCCCTGATCCGGGCGACAGCCACTCACATCCAGTGACTGGTGAAAGTGCCTCGCGCGAATCGGAGATAAATGGCAAGAGAACCAGAGGCTGCCGGACGGCCGCATTGGTGCCCGAGCCGAACTGGTGCCTGAACAGTGTAGAAATACTTTTTGCCGCGAAACAATGCCGCGGGGACAAAAGTGCTGATGACTCGTGGGAACTGGCGAATTCCTTGATAGCCACCACTGGGTGGACTCTGCGTGTCCGGATATCATCCTGCGGCCTTTGCTGGTCATGCGAGGGTGCTGTCCGATTGGCAGAGACGAATTTATGATGATTTCGGTTTGGAAACAGAAATGGACGAGACATCCAGACTCAATGAACTGCGGCGTGCACTGACAGAGTGTGACGCGACCGCATTTCTTGTGGAGCCTCGGGTGATTCGACGAGTCATCCGTGATCGGCATGGATACGCCCGATTATCGACGTCCATTCCACACACCGAATCGCAGGTGGTCTCTGACAGCGATCTCCGGGCCCTCACCCATCCCGATGAATTGGGACTGCAGACTTTTCAGACACTACCGTCGACCGCCCTTCTGATTGCTCAGCCGGAAGAGGGTGAACTTGATCACTGGCCCATCCAGGAGCTTCTGCAACTGATCTGGCGACGACTTTTTCACGGAACCATCGACCGGGAGTTGCTTCAGAAGACGCGAGGTCCATTGAATCGAGGTGAGGTACAAAATCGGATTGCTGCGATCGGACAGGTGGAATTTGACGAGGCACATTTCGTACTGAAATCAGAGCACCGACTGGTCGACAGCCAGTCTCGCATCGAAGGCTACTGTGAATTTGCCGCGATTTATCTCGAGCTTCAGCGATTCGCGCCCGACCTGCTGCCCGTTTGGTTTCCATCACTGGATGGGCGCATCCACGTCAATGAAGTCATCGCCAACGATCTGGATGCAGATGCCATTTTCAGGGCGACTCAATTGGTCGGTGCTCCTTCACCGGATCTGACCCCTCGCCAGATTCGGGACGAAGAACGGCTGACAAGCACACGGCAGGACTGGTCACTTGGAGTTGGATCCAGTCCTTCGGATCGCGCGTATCTGAGGCAAATGAAACGACGTGACCGGGCCCTGGAACGTGGCAACACAGTCGGGGCAATGACCTGCGCTATGCAGGCGGCCGAACGGGCCACGACCGAGGAAAAGCGAACGTCTGCCCATCAAAAGGCACGCCTGGATATTGAACAACTGATTCTGCGACTGCGTGCAGCGCTTCAGTTCGATGAAGCGGAAGTCGAAGACTGGCGTGCATCGATCTGGGAACTGGCAACCAATTCAATTCATGGTTTCTGGAACGCTGATAAACGCCTTTTGTTCGATCTGCAGAAAGTCTGTCTCGATCATGAACGCGTGATTTACCGAGTGGACCTTGTCAAATGGCTTGTCAGCCGTGGCAGCCGCCCTTTGCGGAGGTCACTGACGACGATCCGCGAAGTGATGATGGCAAAACACCTCGCCAGCTCAGCCTCCCGTCTGGTGAACGTTCGACTGAGCGGTTCGGAGCGGGAACGCCTCTACGGGCTGCTGCATGAGGCCGCTCATCTGGCCGAAGAGCAAATGCGTGAACGCATGCGTCCAGCCGTTCGGCAAACACTGATCGGTGTTGGTCTGCAGCCGGACAACCTCCCTGATCAGGTGGCATTCGATAAGCTGATCGAAGACTCACTCGATTGTGTGGCAGAACGCGGCTATCTGACGATGGGTTACCTGCGAGACAGCATTAGTCGAAACGACTTGAAGCTGCCGGACCTGAAATATGCGAGCGAACTGATTCGCGGCGACCATCTTCTGCGAGCCGATGACCAGCTCGACGTGTCAATGGACGGAGTCTATCGGCGCGGCGAGTTCTATCTGCGTTGGCTGCAGATCACCAGTTCCATGTTTTTTGGAACGCCCATGGGACGATTCGCAACTCTGTTCCTGATCATCCCGTTCGGTGGGGCCAAGATCATCGTTGTGGGTGTCGAGCACATAATCCATCTTTTCACTGGAAAAGGACGTCATCAGGCTGGAGCACCCTCTGACGCAGCCGATCCAGCCGAACCCTTGCAGGGTGACGAGGATTCCGGGGCCGGGTCCGATTCTGATGCAGCTGAACCTGCCGCTGAAGTGCAGGAGGCATCAGTAAGAATCCCCGCAAATGACGCGTCCCCGGACGCCTTCGGTGGGAACAGCCGATCGGCCGAAGTGATGGGGGCCACTTCGAGCGAACTTGTCGGAAAGAGCCAAACGGAGAATTCCAGTCTGCAGACGTCGCGTACAGAGGCGACGATTTCGGACGACAATGACGCGTCCAGCGTCGTGGGGACATCAGGAGAGCGACCGGATCCGGAATTTGCATCTCGGTTTCGATTAGATGGGGCTGACCTGGATGTCGATCAAGCTATTCCCACGGTCCTGGTTCAGGAGGCTTCTTCAGATCCGGTGCGAGATGTTATTGCCAAAGAGGTCTCCTCGCTTTCGCTGGTCCTGGCGGTTGGGCTGGTCTTGATGGGCCTGATTCATGTACCAACCTTTCGGCAATACACTGTTCGGATTCTGAAACGTGTGTGGAAACTGGTTCATCGAGTGGCAATCGACTGGCCGGCAAGAATTCTGCAGTTGCCGTTCGTTCAGATGCTCTGGCGGAACCGAACATTCGTTCGGATTCGCCGTGTCTTCATCAGTCCGTTTCTGATTTCGCTGGCTTTTTGTCAGTGGCTTCCATGGCTGTTTGGCCTGCAGCCCAGGAACTGGTGGTGGGTGACCGTGATCGGCGCGCTGCTCAGTCTTGCGTTGAACAGCCGACTTGGACGCGATGCGGAAGAGCTGACTGCCGAATGGCTGGCAAATCTCTGGTACAATTTCCATGCCCGAGTTCTGATGGCTGTCATTGACTGGATTATCGACTTCTTCAAGACGTTACTGGGGTTTGTGGAGCGTTTCCTTTATGCGGTGGATGAATGGCTTCGATTCCACAGTGCCGAAAGCTGGTTTACCGTCGTTGCCAAGGCCATTCTGGGTGTCATCTGGTCGTTCGTTTCCTTTCTCATCAGAATCTATGTCAATCTGATGATCGAGCCGACGTTTCATCCGGTGAAACATTTCCCGGTGGTTACCGTGGCTCACAAGATGCTCTTTCCATTTCTTCTGGTGCTCGACCAGATGATGCGGGAATCGTTGACCCCTTATCTGGGTGGACCGCTGGCGTTTTCGGTGACATGGTTCAACATCTTCTTTCTTCCGGGCCTCTTCGGGTTTGCGGTCTGGGAATTGAAGGAAAACTGGCGTTTGTACGACGCCAATCGCGAGCCCAGTCTGACTCCGTCGGCTGTTGGAAGTCATGGCGAAACCGTTCCTCGCCTGATGAAGCCAGGCTTTCATTCAGGGACTCTGCCGAAGCTCTTTCGCCGCATGCGGCGACTGGAACAGAAAGAAGCGTCGATTCGACGTTACAGCCTGCGTCGCGCTGCGCGCGAGCAGCTCGAACATGTTGAAAGAGACGTCCGGCGTTTTGTGGACCGTGAATTCATTCGTCTGCTGGACCTGTGCCCTCCGTGGAAAGACTTTGGGATTGCCTGCAAACATGTTCATGTGGCATCAAACAGTATTCAGGTGCAGATTACCTGCCGTCGTCTTGGGCATATCCCGTTGACGCTGCTGTTTCAGGAACAAAGTGGCTGGGCGGTGGCGACAATCGCCAACACTGGTTGGCTTCGTTTTGCATCCAGCGAACAAACGCTTGTTTTAGAACACGCACTGGAAGGTTTTTATCGCAAAGCGGGCATCGAACTTGTTCGTGAGCAGCTCTGCGAGAACCTGATTGGGGCACACGAATACGACATTAATTCGGTTGGCCTCGCGATCTGGCCCAACCGCTTGTTTCATCGTGAAATCACAGTGGATCTCGATAGAAGCCAAACCCTTCGCCCAACACCGGCAACAGAGGCCGCAACCTATAATCTGCTGCCAATCGATCGACAGAAGGTTGTCTTCAGTGATTCAAAAACGCAGTGGGCAACCTGGAAGGAAATGTGGCAACCCGCAATTCCATCCGGTTCGACAGAAACGCCTTTGGCATCATCGATGCCTGTTCGTATTCGTCTTATTCAACAGGACTGGCGACCGTAGCAGTTCTGAGAATTCATCAGCGCTGAACAAAAATGAACAGGTTGGCATTTCCTTGTTTTCATTACGACGGTTAAATCGCCCTCTCCGTTCAGGGGCATGTGGCAGCAGGGTCTGACCATATTGATCCGGAGTTTGTCTGATTAACAGAATCAGGGAACGAGTTATGGGTCACAGCGACCAATGGCAGCTCGTCGAGATGGGGTTTATCGATAGCCTCCCTGATGGCGTTGCATTCGTAGATAGTGACCTGCGAGTGCAGTGGACCAACAGGCCATTCCTATCGATTCTTGGCCACGCAGATTCGCCGGTCGGACGCACTCTGACTGAGCTGCTGACTTCGCCGGAGTTTCCGGAGATTGATCTGTCGCCGCTGACCAGTGAGGATCCCGGCCAGCCCCAGCACAGGCTCATTCTTCGTGTCGATTCGCGAAAGTGGCTGGGATTACGCTCGCGACCCTGTTCAGCACGGACGCCCGGGCGGGCACAGGAATCAGCATCAGGATCCCAGGTGGATGCGAATTCAGAGGTGATCGATGGCTACGCCGTTACCGTGCGTGATGTCAGCCTTGAGGTCATGGAACGGCAAAAACAGGAGGCGATTTACAGGGCTGGCCTGGAACTCGGCAATCTCTCTCCGGATGAGGTCACCAGCATGTCACACGACGAACGTGTGGATCTGCTGAAAGAGAGTATTCTGGAATTCACTCAGGATATCCTTGGCTACAAGACGTTCGAGATTCGTCAGCTGAATCCTTTCACTCAGGAGTTGTTGCCGCTTCTGGAATTCGGCATGAACCCGGAAGCTGCCGCCCGGCGGCTGTTTGCAAGACCCGAGGAAAACGGTGTCACAGGCTACGTGGCATACACCGGTACGCCCTACCTTTGTAACGATACACTGGTTGACCCACGGTACTTGTGCGGGATCAACGATGCCCACAGCTCTCTGACAGTACCGCTGATGCTGCGGGACATCGTGCTGGGAACATTTAACGTTGAGAGTCCCGGCACACGTGCTTTTGACGAACAGGACCTTGAATTCTTGCTTCTGTTTGGCCGCATTGTTGCCAACGAATTGAATCAGCTTCAACTGCTGGTTGCGGAAAAGGTCACCACCGAAACGCAGAATTCCGACCGCCTTCGACGTGAGATCTCAGATCCCAGCGATATTATCCTGCGCGACGCAACGTGGATTCTGGAACGCTATATTGGACACGATCCCGATGTTTGTGATCGCCTGCATCGCATCGTCGAAGCCACCCGGAAGATCAGCGGTCGAATTGATCATGTGGACGAGGGCGGGCCGTCGACGTCCATGGTCGGTTCTGTGATTGCCAGAGAACCCCGACCGAAACTGCGCCGTAAACGCATTCTTGTGATCGACGGGGACATCGTCGCTCGTGACGACGCCCACACATTGCTGGGTCAGATGGGGTGCTTTGTGGAGGCTGTCCCGAATTGTGAAGACGCCTGCCTGATGGCGCGATCGCATCACTACGACGTGATCCTGACTGACATCAGGCTGCCTGACAAGAACGGCTATGAGTGTTTTCGCCAACTCAGGGATATCAACGCAAATGTTCCAATCATCATGATGACTGGTTTTGGATATGACCCGACGCATTCCATCGTGAATGCTCGAAAAGAAGGATTGAAGTCCGTCTTGTACAAACCCTTCCGCCGTGGCCAACTCCTCGATGAAGTCGAGAAAGCCGTCTCGACACCGCCCCCTCATGATTCATAATGCAGGCCCGCCGCTGAATAATGACAACTGACGATTCGGCTTCGAACAAAATGGAAAGTGTGGCTGCGGATATCGATCTTCAACGGCAGGCACGCTGCGGATTTCCTGAAGTCATCTACGGCGAAGGCAAGACAGCCGACCTGATCGTTCACATCATGAAAACGCAGCAAGCCGCCGGCCAGGCCTGTCTTGCGACACGTGTGACGGAGGAACAGGCGAATGTGGTCCGCGCCGCGTTTCCCGCTACGATCTACAATCCGGTTGCGCGAACGGTGCGGCTGGTCGCACCCGAAGCGATGGCTGGAAACTTTGAAAATCCACCGACGAGTGCTGCCATCGTGCGAAGTACTCCGGGACCGACAGCAAACGCATCAGGGACGGGGTCTCAGAAGGTACTGGTTGTAACGGCGGGAAGCAGTGACATGCCCGTCGCTGAAGAGGCCCTCGAAACACTTCGGTGGATGAATGTGGCCTGCGAGTTGATCGCGGATTGCGGGGTTGCCGGACCACACCGTCTGCAACGTCATGTCGCACGTCTTCAGGGGGCGAGCGTGATAGTCTGCGTTGCCGGAATGGAAGCCGCGTTACCTTCGGTTGTCGGTGGTTTCGTCAGCTGTCCGGTCATTGGTGTTCCGACATCCGTCGGCTACGGGGCTTCCCTTCAGGGGGTGACAGCATTTTTATCGATGCTCACCTGCTGCTCATCAAACGTAACGGTCGTCAATATTGATGCCGGGTTTAAGGGTGGCTACGTTGCCGGTCTTATCGCTTCGCGAATGCAAGCCAGCGCTGCCCCCGAAAATTGATCGCCGTCTGTTTTCTCGCACCGTTTCAACATTCGATCATCGTAAGCTGCACGCCCGCGAATTGCAGGAGCGAACTCGGGATCGATAGAATTGCGTGATTCCACTTTTCCCCGATGTCCGGCGTGAGAATGCCTGCAGAAATGAATTCAGCATGACTGCAGTTCGCGTGGTTTGCCCGGAATATCAACCCAGAAGACAGACTCAATGCAATTTCAACTGCGATGCGGCTTGATCACGCTTTTCACCATCTTCCTCGATGTTCATCCGGCTTCCGGCCAAACGCCTGAAGCGGGACCGCTGCCAACCACCCATTTTGTGAATCCTATTGCGGAAGGTGCTGATCCGTGGGTGACGCGGGATCCGCAAAGCGGGAAGTACCTTTGGTGTCTGAGCGACGGTAATCGAGCGATTGTGATTCACAGAAGTGTTTCGCTGACAACTTTTGGCGAGAAGCATGTCGTCTGGACAGCACCCGAAACCGGTCCGTATTCCCGCGAAGTCTGGGCACCGGAATTACATTTTGTGGAAGGGCGATGGGTGATTTATTTTGCAGCTTCAGATGGGCAGAATAAGAATCACCTCGCCTATGCGTTGCAGTCGAAAACCGATGATCCACTTAGCGAATACGCTCTTCACGGACCATTCGAAACGGGGGATTCAGAGCAAGAGAATCGCTGGGCTATTGATATGACTCTGCTCGAACATCGAGGCCGGAGATACGCTATCTGGTCGGGATGGGATACGGCCACCAGTGACCGACAGTACCTTTACATCGCTCCAATGGCGTCGCCGACCGTTTTGTCAGGGCGAAGGGTAATGCTCTGTGACAATGCGGATTTCCCATGGGAGTTTACAGAAGACGAAGGAAAGGGACGTGGATTGAATGAAGGTCCGGAAGTTTTGAAATCGGCGGATCGGACATTCGTCACCTATTCGTGCGGTGGTTCATGGCTTCCAACCTATAAGCTGGGAATGCTGGAACTGGTTGGCGATGATCCCCTGAACCCAGCGTCATGGAAGAAGTTTGATCAGCCCGTTTTTCAAAGCACTTCCAAAACCTACGGTGTCGGGCATTCGTGTTTCGTCCGTTCGCCGGACAGCAAAGAATTCTGGCACATCTTTCATGCAAAAATGGATCGCAGTGGTGGGTGGCGTCGCGCGGTGTTCGTCCAGCCATTCAGGTTCTCAACCGACGGTTTTCCAGAGTTCGGTCAGCCCGTGACAGCTGGGGAACCATTGATGCGACCGTCCGGTTCTGAAATGCCAATGTTGCAATTGCCATATCAAAGCGACCTGACCACAGATCACAGTTACTTTGGACACCACCAGTTTTACGAACCGCTGGACGGAGGGTTAAAGCTTGGAACGCCACCTGCGGAGCCGGTGAACGTGTACCGAAGCGGCGAAAAGATCCTCCTGAATGCTTTGGTTCCCAACGATTTCACGGCAAGTATCAACATCAACTTTAATGGGAATTCGGAGTCAACGGATGCGGGTCTGCTCTTCAGGACCACAGCTCCCGCTGTGGGGTTTGATGCTCAAAGAGGTTATTTCGTTGGCCTGAAGCCAAAGGAAAACACCGTATTGCTCGGCAAAATGGATGGTCGGCAGTGGAAAGAACTGATTCGAAAGCCGGTGTCTATCGATGTCTCAAAAGAGCAGCGTCTGAGTGTGACCGTCGTTGGAGACGAAATTTCCGTAAAAGTGAATGGCATAGCCGTGCTGTCACAGACCGATTCGGCATATGCATCGGGAACGGTCGGCCTTCGGGTTGTCAATACGACGGCTGTATTCAGTAAATTCAATCTGACGAAACCCATGGCCGTTGATCGTCTGTCTGAGTGACAACGCCTTCCCGAATCTCGCAGTTGTCCATGTCCATCATTTTTGGGTGGTGGTGCTGCTGCTTCGGTGGGCTTGTGGTTTACTGACGCGGATACAGAATTGGGCAACCTGGCAGACACCGATTGACACCGATCGGTAATCCGGAGACAGTAATGTCGGCTCTGGCGGTGCGATGCACAGGCTGATGTTTCGTCAGCCAGGATACTTTGCGTGTCCATCAGAATAAGGTGCAAGTGAGCAGAAGCCTGCTTCTGTCACTTGGGCAGAGCTGACGGGGTGATTCGTCACCCCGTTTTGTTTTCAATCATCGTGAAAAGTTTGCGGGCCGCATAGCAAACCTGAGTATTCAAAAATGGCATGGATCATTGCTGCTGCAGTCGCAATGGCTATCGCAGTCGCCTTTGTACTATTGAAGTCGACGCAGGATTCGAAATCCACGCCTCCCCGGCGTAAGCCCGAGCCATTCACGCTGGCGGATTTGCTTGAACGACTCCAACTTACGGAAGAAGACGCCCGTCAGCTGGAATCGCCGCAATGGCGCAAGGCCTTCATTCCAAAATCCAGTGGCGGAACTCGCCTTCTCGAAATTCCGGATGACGTCACTCTGGCTTTGCAACGCCGAATTCTGCATCGACTTTTGTCCGGGCTCAAAAGTCATCCTGCGGCCATTGGCTTTGAGAACGGCAAAAGCATTGTCGATGCCGCCAGACCTCATTCGGGAAAGCAATTTGTCATCCGAATTGATATCGAACGGTTCTTCGAATCAACACCGGTCACGCGCGTCGAAGAATATTTTCGATTCATCGGCTGGACGGATGATGCGATCAGGCTGCTGACGACGATCACGACCTGCGAAGGTCATTTGCCGCAGGGGGCCGCCACCAGTCCGCGGCTCAGCAATCTGGTTAATATCCGCATGGACCATGCTTTGCAGAACGTGGCGGAGCGATTTCACGGGCACTATACCCGCTATGCAGATGACATTACATTCTCATTTCACTTTCGCAGTGGCCGTAAGGCTCGAGGCATCGTTCAGGTGATACGCCGAATTCTCAGGCAATCCGGTTATCGTATGAATTCGGAAAAGACCCGCATTTTGCGAGCACACCAGCAGCAGCAGGTGATGGGCCTGGTTGTCAACGAAAAGGTCGCCATTCCCCGATCGCGACGCCGCCAGTTGAGAGCGGCCCGTCATCGGGTGCGTCAGGGAAAGCCTGCGACCTTCAGTCCTGAACAGCTGCAGGGATGGACTGCCTTCGAAAAAATGGTAGAAGACCAGGCATCGATAGACTGATTGATGCCAGGGTTCAAAATGTCCTGATTCGATTCTTCGGTTCTCAGTGGAGGATCAATCGGAGATGGCGTCTGAAACTGCAACAATGGTGAGCGAAATGTCTGGATATTTTGGGTCCGGTAATGACAGCCGACCAGAACTTAACGACAGATCAGAATTCATGTTTGGCAAAAGACTGCAATACTCGTTAATGCTCCTCTTCCTTCTGTGCGGCGTAGATGCTTTCGCAGTTGATAAGTCACTGGAAGGCATTGCATGTCGGTCGGTGCATTTGGCATGGGCAGAAGTGCCGGATGCGACAGCTTTCTACAATGAAGCACATGTCCAGCAGTCGGCTGACGGAACATACTTTGCCGTCTGTGGTTTCAGCCGCGGATACTATGGCATCCAGGAATTGTACGACGGTCGCAAGGTGATCATCTTTTCGGTCTGGGATCCCGGCAAACAAAATAACCCAAATGAAGTCGACGAGGCTCAACGTGTCAAGTTGCTGTACAATCATCCGGATGTCACTGTGCGAAGGTTCGGCAATGAAGGCACTGGTGGGCAGAGCTTTCTGAATTTCGACTGGAAGGTCGGGCAGACGTATCGGTTCGCTGTGGCGGCAAGACGTAATACCAATCGAACCGAATACGCTTCGTTCTTTTTTCATCCCGACAAGAAGGAGTGGCTTCATCTTGTCACCTTCAGCACGTTGACTCCGGATACGTTGCTTAAGGGATACTATTCGTTTGTCGAAGACTTTCGTCGAAATCGTGAATCCGCCCAGAAGACTCGTACAGCTTTGTTTTCAAATCCTGCGGTGCGGCAAATCGACGGTCAATGGTCGCCGGTCCGAAAGGCTCGCTTTACAGCGGATTCAAATCCGGCTGTGAATATCAACGCTGGTCTAAGGGATGGTCAGTGTTACCTTTCGACAGGCGGAGAAATCAGCAATACAGACACCCCTTTGAACCACTTCATCACCCGAACGAATGTCGAAACTGTGGTGCCGGAAGGTGTGGAGCAGGTGATCCGTGCGTGGCTGGAAAGTCCGTTGAAGTAGCCAAGGGGGCCCCGGGGCTTCTCATGTTTCCCGATGAATCTGGCGGGTCTTCTGTCATAACGACAGACGCACGACACATTTTGTCTACAATTCGTCGAGCCCCTGGATGGCCGTGTATTAGTCGGCCGACTGCCTCCGGGTTGGAATCGGTCGGCGCACGCTCGCCGTTGAATCACATGGGGCTTACCACCACGTCATCAGGGCGCAACGCCCGATGTTTTCATCAGTGAATGAACCTTCCACCGGAGCTTTTCATCATGCGGCGCGAATGGATGATCGTTTTGTTCTGCCTTTTCTCCGTCGCAATGTTCGTAAATCAGGGTACGAATATTGCCGACGAGAAACGACCCCTTCGAGTTGACTGGGCGGAAATCAAGATCAGTGGTAGTTATCCGGAAACGTCACAAATGCCGGGCTTGTTTGGCGATTTAACGGAGAGCCTCCCCACGATTCTGGATCGCATGGATCAGGCTGCTCGTGATAAATCGCTCAAGGGAGTCTTGCTGCATATTGATGGCGTGGAGATAGGCTGGGCGAAGTTGAACGAGCTTCAGGCAGGCATTCGCAAGATGCGAGAAGCAGGGAAGACTGTTTGGGCCCGAATGAATGATGCGGGGACCAGGGACTACCTGCTGGCGTGTTCGTGCGAACGAATCATCATGCCGGAGTCGTCTACCATCATGATCACCGGGCTGCGTGCCGAAGTGACCTTCTACCGCAATCTGTTTGAAATGCTGGATATCAAAGCCGATATGCTTCGCGTCGGTGCGTACAAGTCCGCAGCGGAACCATATACACGTACCGAAATGAGCGATGAGTTTCGGGCTGAAATGGAAGAAATCCTGGATGCGTTCTACCAGATTATCGTCACACAGATTTCGGAATCGCGAAAGCTCTCTGAAGAGCAGGTCAAGGCAATCATTGACGAGGGTATTCATTCCGCAGGGCGAGCCAAAGAGTTGGGGCTTCTGGATGACATCGCTTATGAGGACGAGTTAGCGGCCCTGATCAGGAATGGGCAGGACATCGATCTGCGCATGCGATCGGACTATCGTAAGAAGAAACCAAATACGGAGCTGGATCTGTTCTCTCTGATGGAGATCCTGGGCGGGGGAAAGAAAGATATGGGCAGCACTCGACCACGCATCGCAGTGGTCTATGCTGAAGGACCCATTACCTCGGGGAATTCACCTACAGGTCTGTTTGGTGAAGCTGGAATCAGTTCTGATAAGCTGGTGCCTTTGATTCAGAAACTTGGCAAAGACGAGAACGTCAAAGCCATCGTTCTGCGCGTCGACAGTCCTGGCGGCAGCGCGCTGGCAAGCGACCTGATCTGGCGAGCACTGGAGGCCACGGAAAAGCCTCTTGTTGTCAGCATGGGTGATGTCGCGGCCAGCGGCGGATATTACATCAGTATGGGAGCTGAAAAGATCTTTGCTGAGCCGGGGACTATTACCGGTTCAATCGGCGTTGTCGGGGGAAAGCTGTCTTTCGAAGGCCTGATGAAAAAGGTCGGCGTGACACAGTCCGTCGTTCAGCGTGGCCGGAACAGCGGGGTGCTAAGCGTCACAGAGGCGTTTACGGAGTCTGGTAAAGAAACCATGCAGCGAATGCTGAACACTATCTACGAGCAATTCACGAGGAAGGCTGCAGCTGGTAGAAAGATGGACTATGAGAAGCTGGAAGCGATGGCACGCGGCCGAGTCTATACCGGCGTCCGAGCGAAAGCGCTTGGATTGGTTGACGAAGTCGGCACGCTCGACGATGCCATCGCCCACGCGAGAGTGATTCTGAACGACACAGAAAAGAAGCTTGAACTGGATACGCTGCCGAAACCCCAAAGCCCGCTGGAAATGCTGCTGGGGCACGCTCGGCATCAGCAGGCTCAACCTGTGGCTCGGGCATTCGCAGAGCTACTTCCGGCGCAGATTCGTCCTGCCATCAGGCATCTCGACGCGCTGAATCAGCTGGCCAAAGAACCTGCACTGACAATCCTGCCATACTCACTACGGATTGAATAGTTAATTCCATGAATCACCCAGTCATTATTTCGACCGAGGAACTTGCTGCGCAGTCCGGCAACTCCAATTTGGCAATCGTCGATTGCCGTTTCAAGCTTGGGGTTCCGGACTATGGCAGAGAAGCCTACCTGGCGGAACATATTCCCGGGGCTGTCTATGCTCACCTGGACGATGATCTGTCGGGGCCGATCATCGAAGGAGAAACAGGACGCCATCCCCTGCCTGCCGTTGAAATCTTTCAGCAGTTGTTGAGTTCCTGGGGAATCGATTCCGAAACAACAGTCGTAGCGTATGACGACGCATCAAGCGTTTATGCAGGGCGTCTGTGGTGGATGTTGAAATGGATGGGGCATGACAGTGTCTCCGTACTGGATGGCGACTGGCGTAAGTGGAAACGCGAAAACCGACCCGTAAAATCAGGTGAAGAAACGCGGCGACACCGCCCATTTGTCCCCGTGCTTCGACCAGAAATGCAGGTGAGCGTTGATGATGTGGCGGCAAATATCGCTCAGGGACGATGGAAAGTCTTCGACTCGCGTGATGAATCACGTTACGAAGGGCATCCGAATCCACTGGACCCTGTCGCCGGACACATCCCCGGTGCTGTGTCCGCCTGGTTCGCCAGGAACCTGGACTCAGATGGCTGTTTCCTGCCTCCTGAAACTCTGAAGGCTCGCTTCGATCAACTACTCGCCGAAACGCTGCCAGAGGATTCTGTGTTTTACTGCGGTTCGGGTGTGAGTGTTCACAACAATCTGATTGCACTTGCTCTGGCTGGCTTTTCAGAATTGCCCCGCGTTTATATTGGCTCATGGAGCCACTGGATTTCAGACCCCAATCGTCCGGTCGAAACGACACTGCCATGATAGAGGTCGATGAGTCGCAACCCTACATCATCAAGGTGCCAGGGGTGCTATCGGAGGTTGAATGCAACCTCTTGATAGAACGCATCGAGTCGATGGGGCCGACGACGGCGACAGTCAATACGCTCTCGGGAACTCAGGTTAAACCTCGAATTCGTAACAACGACCGAGTCATCTTTGATGATGACAGTCTCGCGGCATTGTTGATGGAACGACTGAGTTCCGACGCTCCCAAAACCTGCCACGGAATGAAACTGGTCGGTGCAAATGAACGATTTCGGTGCTATCGATATCAAAAAGGTATGCGTTTCGCCCCGCATTCCGACGGGGCATTTTACCGTAACGATTTCGAATTCAGCTGTTACACCTGCCTTGTCTATCTCAACAGCAGTTTCAAAGGAGGTGCCACGACATTTGTTACGGAGCCTGAGATTGTTATCCGCCCGGTCACCGGCATGGCATTACTATTTCAGCATCCGATCATCCACGAAGGGAGCGTCGTCGAATCCGGCGTCAAGTATGTCTGCCGAACGGACTTAATGTACCGCTCGCAAGAGAAAACGGCAGACAAGTGACGCGGCAGAAATCGCAACGGTTGCTTGCGATTGACCTGCAGGCCGTTGGGTGGTACCGCTGTCCTTTCAACCCTCCGTCGCACCTTTGCGGGCAAGAACGTCGACGCGCCGGCACTCGATGGGTGGTGTCCGTATTTCGGAATTCTTCGTAGAGGGAGTTTTGATAATATCACTTCTCTGCCAGCCAGGCGTGAGAACGTGGAATGCGTCAGGAAGTTCCGCGTCGAATTCTCGGAGCCTCCGCCAATTTTTCCGACAATTTGCCAGTTGCAAATCGTCCGCATCGACCACAGCGCGAATCGTCCTCGATGTCTGCGATCATTGCACAGCTCTGCCTGGAAAGGCAGGTCTTCTGTTTCACGCAGTGAACAGCATATTGTTTGCTGGCAGCATTTTCCGATCATTCCGATCGCAGAATCTTCTCCATCGGTCTTCCTTTCGCCAACTCGTCCACCAGTTTGTCCATGTATCTGACTTTCTGCGTTAATTCATTCTCGATTTCTTCAACGCGGTAACCGCAGATGACGCCTGTGATCAAGTGTGCGTTGGGGTTCAGTTTCGCTGCCCCAAAGAATTGTTCAAACGTGACTTTGTTTTCGATTTGCTTCTGGAGCTTCTTTTCGGTGAAACCGGTGAGCCATCGAATCACCTGGTGAAGCTCATCCTTGCTTCGCCCTTTCTTTTCAACTTTCGCAATGTAATGCGGATATACCGATGAAAATGTCATCCCGGCAATTCGTTCATCATGACTTTTTCTGCTGTCCATCATTGTGCCTCGCTCAGACTGGAGACTGTCCCGTAACTGAACCACACTTTACATCGTCCCGACATAAGTGTCGCGTTCAACGATCGGCATTTGAACCGCGATACGGGGTTGATCTCATAGAATTGTTATCCACTGCAGCGATCATTCATCAGTGGATGTCGAATCGCGCCCTCGACGAATTCGGGCATGAATGTCGACTGAAGGTTGGCACAACGCGTCCCCTTCCGTTCGACGTTTTGAACTCGAAACGGTGGATGTTTGGAAAACGGTGAGTTTCCTATGGGACCTGAACAGTCCATCGCCGTGATTGATGGGAGATTCACGGTAGCGGCTGAAATCTTCAGCAGAAAAAAGACCAGGGAGAACTACTTGAAACTGAAGATATCCGCTGTCGGAAGGTCTTTGATCGTCCGCAGGCCGAACAACTGCAGAAACCGTTCCGTGGTGACGTAGCTGACATCGGTTCGCTTGTCCCCGGTACGCTGCAATTCAACCAGTTGAAGCCGAAGCAATTGACGAAGAAGTGACATACAGTTCGGGCGGTCAATCTGAGTCATTTCTTCCTTGGTTAAAGGCTGGTTGTAAGCAACGTAGGCCAGCACTTCCAGAACTTCAGGCGAAAGTTTGACTTCCCGCGGGCCTATGCCAAAGGCTCGCAGACTGACGTCATGAAACTGCTCCCTCAGCTCCAGGCGAAATCCGCCTTCGTGCAATCGGATTTCGTATGGTCGATTCTGACGTAAGTAGGTCTGGTTGAGTGAATCCACCAGCGAAACAGCCACTCGGGCATCAACATCCTGACCAATCAATGACGCCAGTTTCCGGGCGGTGAGGGCCACGTCACCACCGACAAACAGTGCCGCCTCAATCACCTGCCCTGGTGTGACGCGGCGAAGACCTTCGACCAGTAACTTGTCATCGGAATCAACATCGCCCTCATTGCGGGATGCGAGTTCTTCTGCCAACTGCTGACCCACCGAAAGGCCGCTGGTGTTGGCATCATCATCCGATGTATGGTTTTGATCTTCAGCGAAGTCATTCAGCGCAGAACCAACCTGACGCTCGGCTTCGTCCAGAGCCTGCAGGGCCTGCCGGTATGCAAGTTCAATGTCTCCGGGGTCATCAGCGTCGACCCCGGGATCTGATTCCTGTAAGCCCGGTTCGGTGGAAGGCTGAGGCCTGTCGACCACGGACCATTCGGCGCCCGTGTCATCAGTGAGTTGCGGCGTCACTTCATCAGGAGTGGCAACAACCTCCGGATCTTCGCTGTCGGACATCTGATTCTCCGAGCAATGAACGACTGCTTATTCGAAGTTTTCTTTCGAGAATGCCGCGGCCATTTTCCCGGCAAACCGCAGAATGCCTGTCTCCATCGTCAGATCGATGTTTACGACACTATCTGCGACTTTGACGTCGAACACGACCATGTCGTCATTGCCTTTCATCGCATCAATGGCACGCAGGCGTGTTCGCTCCATGGCACGGCGAGCTTCTTTTTCTTCCGGGGTCTTTCCTTCATCAGTTCCGGTCTTTGCGACTTCCTGGAAGTGCTGAACCCAGGGCAGTCCACGAAGTTCGATGTGAGCCACAACGCCATTCCTGGCTGGTTCCCCAAGAGACTCAATGACGGACTTTAGGGTTGCCGAGGCATCCGGACCTGAGGCAAGCCAGACATGGTTGTCTGCAACACCAACCAGCAGAGCTTGATTTGCGCCAAAAAAGCGGTCGACAATTCCGATGTAACCTTCGGCGAGCTGCACCCTGTGAATCACGACCTTGCCCACCGTCTCAACATTGGTTTCAACTGTATTGCCGTTGCCCGCATCCTTAAGCAGCGGCAAAAGCTCATTCAGGCGAGTTGCATTTGGCGCTGAAAGACAGGCCACCGTGTTGAACTTACCGTCTCCCACAGGCGATGACTCAACCATGGCATTGATGTATCCGGTGGCGATTCCGTCTTTCGTAAGATTCATCAGCCCGTCCAGCAATTGACGAGTTGCTGTGCGCTGTGCGTCATTGAGGTCTTTGTCCGCTTCAATACGACTGTCCAGGTCCTTCTTGATCAGGTCCAGTGTTTCGTTGGCATGGCCCTGACGCATCTTGTCCAGTGGATGGTTCACTCGGACAGACAACGCACTGTCTTTCAGGGGGGCGATTCCATCGAATGCATCCGGCTGCGTATCAAATTCTGCGATGGTTTCTGCCAGATCGGTGCCGGGGATGGCTTTCGCAGTTAGTCCCAACGCGGCCTTGTGATCGCTTCGATCCACATTGAGTGTCGCCCGAATTTCCGAGGCCTGTACCATCAGTCGCTGCAGCTCATTCAGCTGATGCTGCATCAGAGCCTGTCTGAGCTCAAATTCTGTTGTTGATTCAGCCGGACGCTTCTGGATTGTGTCCATTGTTACCCGACGGAGCTCTGCAAAAGCAGTGACTCGTTTTTCCATGTCTTCAGATGTTTGTGCTGAGTTGACCAGTTCGGCTGCCATTGCGCCGTTGTCGCCCAGCAGATTTTCCACATCTTTCAAAGGGTCACCTGCCTTCATCATCAACTGACGAAGGATAGGAAGGTTGCTGGTACTGGTGGTCAGGGTCAGAACCGCATACTTGAGATCCGGAATGACGCGCATCCAGCCTCCATCGGTTTCGGGTCCTTCAACCACCTGAACGCTGTAAAGAGTTCTTTCCTGCGGATCGCGAACCGTCGAATAGCCCAGCGCATCCAGGTTGTCGCGGAATTCATCGCCCAGCGAAGACTTACCTTCCGGGGGGGCAAGCGGAATCCATATCAGGTAACCCGTCGGGGTCATGCCAGTCAGCACATCAACTCGTACGGGACGGCCTCCATCGATTCCGATCTGGAACATATCGATGTAGTCGTTGAGATTCACCCATTGTTCCTGCTCGGTCTCGTTTGTTAAATCGATGATCGATTTGAGATCAGCCTTGAGGGAATCAAATCCCGGGTGCAGCACTGTTACCCTTGGGTGGTGTGGTTCCTGTGAGAAACTACGCTCTGGTGACAGAACTGTGATGCTCGTCACGACAAGGGCAGCGACAAAAGACAACTTCTTCATACTGTTCATTAAAACCACCAGTTCGAAAGGGAATCAGACTGGATGTGAGTGATGGACGAGCCCTGCTGACAAGCACTCCAGTCGCCTGCGATACAGGGAAGTTGGCGCAGATTGTATGCGATTGTGGCAAGACAGGTAAATACACGCTTGGGGCGCCAACCGGGTCTCTCTGAAATCTCGCAACCGGGAGCCGGACGACGATCAACTTTGCCCCCGCCGTGATCGTCTGTAACGCTAACGGATATCAAGTGTTTCGGCAAATGTTGAGGGCGACTGATGTCAATTCGCAGGAGCCCGTATGAGTAATGCGTTGTACTTCAAGACACAGAGTGTTGAAGGACTGAATCTGGTCGCCAACCTCGAAGAGGAATTCAGTAGTGTCCGACATATCCGAAAGCAGGGGCAGCGGCCTTTCGTTGAGCGTGGCCCGCACGCCTATTCCTGAACAATTCACTGAGATTTGCAGGGATTCGCTGGGCTCTACGCCGGTTGGTGCGTGAAACCGACGAATCAGACGGGCGATTGTTGGCTGAATGTCACTGAAGCGAACGGGAAGCTGACATTTCGTTTCAGTTGGCGAGTCGCCTGAAACAGAAATCCACGGACCAGCCAGTCGGATTCGGTGAATGATCATACCGAAAGGGCCTTCACTCACACAAGAATGCGCCGGCGAGACATGTCCGGCACGGGAATGGCGAATGTGGAATCAACCGGTTTTCCAAACCGGTAAACGAAAAAAGCGACCAGCACCGTTTGATGCTGGTCGCTCTGTAAGCGAGGTCGACGGGACTTGAACCCGCGGCCTCCAACGTGACAGGCTGGCGCTCTAACCAACTGAGCTACGACCCCTCGCTTTCGCGGAGACTATCTGAACCTCTCATGAGTTTCAAGTTCCGACACGGCTGAATTTCGGCAGTTCCCGGACAGATCTTTGGGTAATTGTCCGGATTACCGCCGCGAGCCGCGACCTTCTCGATCGCGATCTCCGCCTCTTTCGTTTCCGCCGCCATTCTCCCGATTTCGGGGTGGTCGATCGCCCCGAGGGGAACGCTCTTCGCGGGGCTTGCGTTCAGGCCGTTCGTCTCGAGCTGGTCGTTCGTCCCGGACTGGTCGTTCATCTCGAGCCGGCCGTTCACTCCGCTCCGATCGTTCTCCACGTCCGGAACGCTCCCTGGAAGCTCGATCATCTCGTGCCGGGCGGTCGTCTCGTGGGGGTCTTGGGCTTCGTGGCGGTCGTTCGACGCGTTCCTGTCGATCATCTCCTGTCGGGCGATCATCGCGTCCGGGTCTGTTACCCCTCGGCGGTCGAGCTTCTCGAGAAGGCCGTTCACCGCGAGGCGGACGATCATCTCTGGAATGTCGATCGGGCCCGCGGCCGGAGCGGCTTCCCCCGGAAGAGCGGTCTCCCGGGCCTCGTCCTCGGCTGGACCTTCGATTGTAATCATCTGCTGACGGATGCTTGATTGAAAGGCACCCAATAGCTTCCTCCCAGGACGGGACGTCGGCAAATTCCGGAGCCACATGCTGCACTCCCGAATTTCCCCGGCCTGATCTTCGTCGTGGGCGTGGACGCTCATCAGACTCTTCGTCTCGATCATCCTCGAAGTCGTCGTCATCGTCCTCGGCCGATCGACCACGCGCCGGTCGAGTATCTTCACGAGATTCACGATCGCCTCGGCCGCGTCCTCGACCGCGAGCCCCGCGGCGTCCACGAGGTGGAGCTTTTTCTTCGACCTCAGTATCGTCGTCCTCTTCAATCTCTCCGAAAATCAAGTCGTCATCGTCGTCATCAAAGTCGTCGACTGCAGGACCGCGGTTCGAAGCTCCGACTTTGTCGGCGGGTTTTTCGACACTTTCGCTATCACGATCTCCGCGACCGCGGCCTCGACCACGTCTTCCTCTGCGGCCCCGGCGGCCTGATCGTTCAGGTTTGTCTTCTGCTTCAACAACTGTTTCTTCGTCTTCTTCGTCGTCATCCTGAACAACCGGAGTGATGGGACGACGTTGTGCTCGTTCACTGCTGGCTGAAACGCTGACAAAATCTTCCTGATCTTCTTCGAAAATAATGTCTCCGAGATCGTCATCTGCGTCATCAGACGACGCCCCTTCGTCTCGACTGCGTTCCCCTCGTCGACGACGCCCGCGCCCGCGACCGCCGCGTCGACGACCTCGGCGTTTCTTTCCGTCGGTCTCTTCGGTGTCATCGGCTGAAACCTCAACTCTTTCGACGGACTCGTCTTCGTCTTCCTCATCGTCGACTTTGACAGCGGAAGAGGGTTTCTCGGAATCGTCCCATACCCAGCGGTCGAGCTCGTTCCAGTAAGCATCATCACCTTTGTCGGCTTTGGCCGAATGTTCGCCCGGCTTCGGTTCGCTGCGGTCGGAACGAGCGGGTCCCTCGCTTCGAGATCCACGGTTTGGCGCGTTTCGCTCTGCTTCTGCCTTATGTCGTGGAGGCGATGGACGACGTTCCGCTGCGACCTTCGAAGGTTCCGCGTCGTCATCATCGAAGACGATGTCGTCATCGTCTGGTTCTTCTTCGTCTTCCAGATCCTCATCGTCCACGTCTACATCGTCGTCCTCTTCTTCTTCGTCCAGCTCGTCCTCATCGTCGTCTTCTTCGTCCTCCTCCTCATCATCATCATCATCATCATCTACCAAATCGATGTCGTCGTCGTCCTCTTCTTCTTCGTCTAGCTCGTCCTCATCTTCATCTTCTTCGTCGTCCTCATCCTCTTCTTCGTCCTCGTCGTCATCGAATTCGAAGTCTTCGTCGGCGACTTCCTCATCGTCTTCGTCTTCGTCGAAATCCTCGTCGTCGTCCTCGGAGAAAACAATCAGGTCTTCGATATCTTCCTCGAATTCCAGCGAGGATGCAGGCTCGTCATCCCGGACATCGTCGTCCTGCCGGGATGAGACTGCGGAGGATCCCTGAGCATTGGCGTTCGAGGCGACGACGTCGTCGTACTCGTCAAACAACAGTTCGCCGCCAACATCTGCAACACTGTCCTGCTGCTGCAGCCAGTTGTACTGGCTGGCCAGGGAAGACGGTTTTTCGCCGATTGGGCTGTTTTTCTCTTCGTCCGACTTGGTCATCGAGTTTTTTCTCTAACAAATTCTCTCATGAGCGTGGGCCACGAGCTGTCCACCGGGGCCGCGCAGAACCGGCCATGAACGCCGTTCAGTTCGCGCTGGAAATGCAACCGGGGATTGAAGCGAAAAGGCTATCCCGTCTGGAGGCAGATTGCAATCGGTGGCGGTATGCGTAACTCCAACAATACCACTCATGCAACTGGATTTTTACGAAATCCATTCTGCCCCCGGGCCAACTCTTCAATTCCACCATTCGAGATTCGGCAATCTGCCAGTGGGGCCGTGAACCTGTGAGCCATTTGGCACGAAACATCCGCAAAGCTTTTGTGTTGCCCCTGTTTTACGCATTCGTTGAATACAGCTATCGTTGCCCAGCCGTTAACTTACGGAAATCATCCACATGATCGAACGATTGCTTGACTCCGGAAAATCCCTGCTCTTGGCCTTCCATGTCCCCTGTCCAGACTCATCTTATTACTGGTTTCCTGGGAGCTGGTAAGACCAGCGCGATTATTTCACTGCTGGAATCGCGACCTGCAAACGAACGCTGGGCGGTCCTGGTGAACGAATATGGCATGGTTTCACTGGATCACATTCTGCTGAACGATCGCAACTGGAATTCAATGGATCCGGGCGAATCCTCCTCGGACGCCGACGAGGGTCTGACAATCGACGAGATGGCTGGCGGCTGTTTTTGCTGTACACTCAGCGATTCGCTGCCTCAAACGCTCATCCGTTTGATCCGTCGTTCTCAGCCCCACCGGCTGATTATCGAGCCAACCGGATCGGGACATCCGGCCTCAGTCATTGACTTACTGCGTTCCGGTCGCATGGCGACACTGGTTGACCTGCGTTCGACCATTTGCCTGATTGATCCCCGCGATTACGAAAACCCGAGGATTACAAATTCCGAAGTCTTCCGTGATCAAATCCAAATGGCAGATATCGCCGTGATCAACTTCACCGATAAGTGCGCCCCGGACCAGATCCGCCGCTGCCGCGACTTCATCGCGGCTCAGGATCCGCCAAAACTCGTCATTTCTGAAACATCAATGGGGAAACTGGACCCTGCCTGGCTGGATGTCGACGGGACGGTCATTCGAGATCCTTATTTCCAGAACGCCCACAATCGGTCACCAATTTCTCCTCAAATCAAACAACACTCCCACCGCCGGGAACCTGAATCCATTGACGATTCCAATGATTTCGCTTCACGCAAAATCACCGAAGCGAAGCCCGGGCTCGGTACCCCGCTCCATTTCCAAAACAGTGGACTCGGGCAGAATGGCGCAGGATGGATCTTTCACCCGGGGGAAATCTTCCTGCGGGAGGCAATCTGCGAAGTGCTGGAAGGCTTGCAGCCGCTGCTGCGATTGAAGGCGATTTTGCATCTCGACGATGACTGGTGGGCGATTCAGCGCCGAGCGAACGATTTTTCGATGACCCGATCGGCCTATCGTCGGGACAGCCGCATTGAAGTCATTTGCGAATCAGATGCGATTGACTTCCAGAAACTTGACCAGGATCTGCGAAACTGCATTGTGAAGTAACAATGCAGTCGCGGATCCCTGTGCGATTGTCCCACCAGTGGCACCCCCACATGAATGATGCGCTGGAAGCCACCAACGCAGCATCCGAAACCGCAGGTGCACAGCGAATTGCGAGGGCAGACTGCGCCTGCCACACTGGCTGACACAGTTTTCGCAGCGGAACGGATTGGAAATGCTTACGCAGTGGCTGCCCTGAGGGCATGGTCAAGGTCGGCCTTGATATCATCAATGTGTTCCAGGCCAATGCTCAGTCGAATCATTTCCGGCGGAATACCACCTGACTTTTGCTGATCCTCGGTCATTTGCGAATGTGTTGTCGTCGCAGGGTGGATCGCAAGGCTCTTCGCATCCCCAACGTTCGCCAAATGTGAAAACAGATTCAGGGATTCGATGAATCTGCTACCCGCTGCCGCACCGCCCCTGATGCCGAAGACAACCATCGAGCCGCCATGCCCGCCAAGGTAGGTTTTTGCCTTTTCATGATTGCTGTCGCCTGGAAGTCCCGGGTACCGGACCCATTCGACCGATGAATGGTCCTGCAGATACTGAGCGACCGCGAGGGAATTCTGACAATGCCGTTCCATGCGAAGTGGAAGCGTTTCAATCCCCTGAAGAAACATCCACGCGTTGTCCGGGCTGATACATGCCCCCAGATTTCTCAATGGAATGACCCGCATTCGAAGGATGTATGCAAGGGGTGACAAATCACCCAGATCATGAGCCCAGCGGATGCCGTGGTAGCTGCTGTCTGGTTCATTCATCAACGGAAACTTGTCTGACTTCCAGTTAAAGCAGCCGCTGTCGACAACGATGCCTCCAATGCCTGTACCATGGCCGCTCATCCACTTCGTCAGCGAATGAACGACAATATCCGCCCCATATTCGATTGGTCGCTGCAACGCTGGTGTGCTGAATGTGGAATCGACAATCAGAGGAAGTCCATGTTCATGGGCAATTCGGGCGATGGCCTCCAGGTCGCTTACCTCCAGGCCAGGATTGCTGACGGATTCGCAAAACACAGCCTTGGTTTTTTCATTAATCGCCGCGCGGAAATTGTCCGGGTTCGATGGATCAACGAAGCGAGCTTTGATGCCAAATTGCGGCAGGATATCGTTGAACTGCGTGAAGGAACCGCCATACAGGTTATTTGCCGATACAAATTCATCACCGGCCTGCATGATGTTGATCAGACTGTAAAAGATAGCGCTGGTGCCGGATGCCAGGGCCAAAGCGCCAACGCCGCCTTCCAGTTGAGCCACCCGCTGCTCAAGAACATCCTGCGTTGGATTCATGAGTCGCGTATAAATATTCCCCAGTTCCTTCAACGCGAACAGATTAGCCGCGTGCTCTGTATTGTTGAACACATAAGAGCTGGTGCGATAGACCGGTACGGCGCGGGAATTTGTTGTGGGATCAGGAGTGTGTCCTGCATGTAAACAGGCGGTTTCAAACTTCATAGTGGTGAGCTTCTTTAACAGGGTTCGCTGGTTCAATTCTGATCGGACAGAGCCCGGGTCTTCATGTTATCTGAACGGCACTTGTCTGAACGTCTCCGATTACAGCAGGATTGCTGCCAGGTTACAACAATTGCTGCCGGGGCTGTCGCCGTCAATCGTTGAGACTCTGCCCGCAGGCATTAGTCACGTTGAGCCTTTGCGTTCGAAACTACGGGTCGAACCGGGGCGGGATGAAAGTGAAACAGCGGCGTGAATGAAGACATTCACGCCGCTGGCACAGATTCTCAGAGTCTCACATCCAAAACGGATGTTTAGTTATTATCACCTTCAGCAGCTGGTCGGTCACCGCGATTCCGACGGCCTCCGCGTTCTCCATCCTGACCTCCACCGGGAGGGCCTCCCTGACCGCCACGTCCCCCCATCAGCTGGCGCATATCCAGCTCAAAAGCTGCGCCTTTCAGTCCGTCAAGAGTCTTGACCTGATCGGCACTCAGCACGGCCATTGCTGAATCTGTTGCTTCTTTCTGGAGCTTGTCGCCCTCAGCCCGCATCTTTTCAAAGTTTTCGCGCATCGCTTCGCGGTCACCACCGCGCTGAAAGCCACCCTGCATACTGGCCATCATCTCGCGGCGTTTCGCGTTCATCGATTCTTCGATCGCATCGAGTTTTGAGATTTGCTCATCAGAAACACTCAATTGTTTTCGAAGGTCGTCACTCTTCAGCGTTGCAATTAACTGCGTGCGAAGTCGACTCTGCAGCGCAATCTGTTTGAGACGTTCCATTTGTTCCGGCTGCAGCAGCAGAGAGAGAGTTTCGTCAGCCTCTTTGCTGAGCACTTCCATCTTCTTCTGGTTGTCTTTCATCAGCGCATCGCGTTCTTCCTGCGATTTCTCACGCATGCTCCGAAAATCCGGCATCGCTTCCCGGCGTTTCTCGCGATACGCCTCCAGAGCAGCGTCAAGAGTGGCACCGTCAGCTTCTTCGATTTTCAGTTCGTCCCGCACCTGAGGCGACCGCAGAAGGGTGGCGTTGTCAATCAAGAACATACCGCCAAAACCACCACCAAATCCGCCGCCGAATCCGCCACCTGGCGGTCTTCCGCCACCAAATCCCCCCGGACGACCTCCCTGAGGCGGTTGGGCAGAAACGGTGGACGCAACAAACGTTGCCGCCAAACACAACAAACACCCCGTAAACAATACTCGCTTGATGCTCATACGATGACTCCTGACCTGTGCAGTGAAAGTCCACCTGACTTCGGCCCGGAAGTGCCGTAGGGGACCACGACCGGGTTAAACACGTCACCGACCTCTTAGGGTCGCTTAAAAGTGCGATTCTGCACAAACAGATAGTGAATGTTGAGTGCCCAGACCTGGAAAACGATAAAAAAATCAGTCTGCGTATGACGGACCGGTCCGGGGGAATTTGTCGCAACGTCCTGAGAGGCTACGAAGCCTTTGCACTATCTGGCGCTGTTTCGGTTCAACAAGGACGCGGCCCTGGCCACGTAAATCAGTCCACTCCAGATCGTCACGCCTACCGCCAGCCACAAGAGTGCATCTCGGATCGCAACGATATGCCGTGCCAGCGGATCCGGCAGATCGGGTGACAAAGACAGAAGGCTGGCGGTCACAGCAACGCATTGCAAAACCATCTTTGCCTTACCGCTCCAGTTGGCAGAAAAGTCCTTCCCTTCCTTCTCCAGAATGCCACGCAGACTGCTGACAAACATCTCACGGCCGATGATAGCGATCACCATCCACGCCGTGACGCCCGACTCCGGATTGCCCTTCTTCTCCAGGAGAAAGATGAACGATCCGCACACGATGACCTTGTCAACGAAGGGGTCCAGAATCCGGCCAAGAACCGTTACCTGTTTGAATTTACGCGCTAAATAGCCATCGACTGCGTCTGTGGATGCAGCGAAAACGAACAGCAGTGCCGACGTCATCCAGTAGCCCTGCGAAGCAATCAGGCTGAAAAGGACAAATGCCAGCCCTAACCGAATGGTGGTCACGAGGTTTGGCAGATTCAGCGATTCACGACCTATGCCCCCGGTTGCCTGCTGGCCATCGAACGGGATGGACGTCGTTGAGGATTCGACCTGAACCGTTGGAGTGGAATCGGAAGAATCTGACATACGCACAACTTTTCGGGGATGCTGCATTCAAACGCCAAACTGAGCCCAATCGCACCGATGCGAAGCTTCCATTCAATTGAGTGGTCGTTCGCAATCGGGGCTCAGGCTTCAGATACCTCTACTCGGATACGATACCCACCAGATCGTAGTCCTGGCGTTCGATAATCTCTACCGGAATCATGTCCCCGGGAGAAAGTTCACCACCTGTCACGATCACATTCGAATCGATTTCGGGAGCATCGGCGAAGCTTCTTCCGGCCCAAACGCCTTCTTCCAGCTGCTCGTCGATCAGTACATCCAGTTCGTATCCGACCAGCGAGTCTGCATGCTCGAATGCAATTTGCTGCTGGATTTGCATGAGTTCGTCGCAGCGAGCCACCTTGACATCCTCGGGCAGATGTCCATCCAGTCGCTCAGCCGGTGTTCCGGGCTCCAGGGAGTATGTAAAGACCCCCATCCTCTCGAAACGAGTGTCGATCACGAATTGACGCAACTCTTCAAACTGTTCGTCTGTTTCGCCTGGAAAGCCCGCAATGAACGTTGTTCGCAGCACCAGGTTTGGAATTCGGTCTCGCAACTTCGAAACCAGCTCGCGGGTTTGATCACCATTCACGCGCCGCTGCATTCGCTTCAGCACCGGCGAACTAATGTGCTGCAAAGGCATATCCAGATAGGGAAGGATCACCTGTGAATCACGAATAACATCGATCAATTCGTCATGAAAGTTGATCGGATACAAATACATCAGCCGGATCCAGTCGAGTCCATCGACTTTCTCCAGTTGACGCAGCAACTCCGCCAGCCGAACTTCTCCGTAAAGATCCATACCGTAATAAGTCGTGTCTTGTGCGACCAGAATCAGCTCTCGGACACCATCCGCAACCAGTTCCCGGGCTTCCTCAAGAATCATCTCGATTGGCTTCGTCACATGCTTGCCACGCATACCGGGGATTGAGCAAAACGTGCATGTGCGATCACAGCCTTCAGAAATCTTCAGGTAGGCAAAATGGTCAGGCGTGATTCGAAGGCGAGCCCGATCGTCCATTGCAGTAATCGGGGCGGGGCGAAATAACTCACGCTGTTCATTCAGTCCGCCTACAAGTCGGTCCGCCACTTTCGTGATCTCATCCCGCCCAAACACTCCGACAACGTGATCGATTTCCGGCATCTCTTTCAGAAGGCTGCTTTCGCCTTCCAGACGCTGTGGAAGGCATCCCGCGACAATCACACCTTTGGTGCCTCCCTGTTTTTTCAGGTCCAGCATTTCCTGAATGACCGACCGCGACTCTGCGCGGGAACTCTCAATAAAGCCGCAGGTGTTTACGATGACAAAGTCCGAACCTTCTGGTTCCGAAACCAGCGAATATCCATCCAGCGACAAGCTCCCCAGCATCTTTTCGCTGTCGACCAGATTCTTGGGACAGCCCAGACTCACGAAAGCGTAGGTGCCCTTGCTCATCCGCGGATCTCGTGGCGATTCCGATCGCGTTGCGGGGCTGGGGGCGTTGGGATCGACGATGGGAAGTAATGACATGGGCAGAAAGGGCCAAAAGTGTTTCAGGAATGGAAAGCGTCGCCGAAACCAACGAAAGTCCGGCCCTGCTCTACGGTCGATCGGTCTACGGTCGATCGGAAAGAATGCAAAGGCAAATTGCCTTCTCAGATAAGCCGCCGGACAGTTTACCTGTCCAGATCCCATCCGCCAGAACAGAACCCGCTTTTTCGCCACAAGCACCGCAGTCGACCGTCAATTCTCACCACCGGACGGAAAATACCGTTCTGCGCTCGATGCACGCTTCCCCGTACTCAGCGCGATGCCGCTGCCGTTCATTGGCTCTCAATCCCGAATTCCGCCGACAGGAACGCGGGCAAGCTTGCCGCCCAAAGATTTGCTGTTTCGTTCGATTTTCACCGTTTCGGGGCGAGGACTCATACCGGTTACGGCCCTCAACTCCGGACGTTCCGGGAGATCGTCCGGCAGCGTCAGGTTGCGCACCAGTCGCAACGCGTGGAGGCCACACAGAAGCCACCATCCCGGATCGTTCTGACCACGCTTGATGCCCAGTCGAGCGGAATCGGGGAACGCATGATGGTTGTTGTGCCAGGCTTCACCCATCGTCAGGATTCCCAGACCACTCAAATTAAATCCCTGCACCGCCGCACCTTCCACAATCCAGTCCTGTGAACCTGTATTGTGGGCGATGTAGCCAACCAGCCAGTGCCCAACGCTGGAAATCGTGACTCTAACGCAGATTCCCCAGACAACCCACGACCAACCACCAATCAGATACAGCAACGCGGCCACGGGCAACTGGGCCGCGATCCAGTAGCGATCGAGCAGTTTGTAAAAAAGGTCGTTGGCGACGTTTTCTTCCGGACAAAACACGGGTGCGTGCGTTAACTGGCACTCGCAATGCAGATTCCACACTGCATCCTTTATCATTTTGCTTTGATGAATAAAAAACGGATGACAGTCAGATTGCCGTTGCGCCCAGTCGCGAATGTCGTGCATGTAAAGCATCCGCCGGGGACCGCCAAGACCCACAAGCACACCGACATAAACCATGCAATATTCCAGCCACTTCGGGCATTCAAAACTGCGATGAATCAGCAGACGATGCAATCCGACAGAATGGCCGAAACAAAGCGTCGCCGCAGTCAGCAGTCCACTCATTATCGCCGCATCCCATCGAAAGGTCAGTGGCCCCGCGACCAAAGCCAGGACCATCATGGAACCCAGCCAGAGGGACTTCACGGGAGACCAGACGACGCGACCATCGATTGCGTTGGTCGCAGGATCAGCGGCAAGGATTCGAGACGCGCGCGGCATGGTGGTTCTCGTGCAGAGTGAAGACAGGGGCCTGATTCACGATCCGCAGCGGCCGGGCAAGGGTAACCTGGATTCAGCAGGTTTCAAAGGTATTCAAAGCAAATCAGGACGAAGCGTCCTTCCAGTCGATCAGGTGCAGTTCGACGCGATCAAATCCTCGAAACGAATTGATGACTGGTGCGAAACTCAGGCTGAGCGGCCCTTTCGCCGCTTTCAGCTCCTCGGCCCATTCCCCCCTGCCGAAAGCAACCGCCCGCATTTGCGTGCGATGCTGTCGAACTTTAATTGATAAATGCCGGTCTCCTTCGCCGATCGTGCGAGGCGGTTCCGCCAGTTCCACCTTGTTGGCAACAAAACGCGGCAGGGGATTCTTCTCACCAAAAGGTCCAAGCCGGGCTAGTTCCTGCACCGCTCGCAAATTGACTTCCGACAACAAGACCTCAGCATCGATGCGAAGTTCTGTATCTTTCTCGGTTGGGTGAAAATTGAGTTCAGCGTAGTTGGCGAAGGCCGTGCGGAAGGAATCGACCTCACTGGCGCTGAGTTTCACGCCGGCAGCGGCCTTGTGCCCACCAAAGCCGGTCAGGTATTCCTGACACGCGGCCAGGCCCGAATACAGATCGAAGCCAGCGTACGATCTCGCAGAACCCTGCCCGGTCCCGTCATCTCGCAACGAAATCAGCACACTTGGCTTTTCGAATTCTTCTGACACGCGGCTGGCAACGATTCCGATGACACCGGGATGCCAGTCGTGATGTGCGAGGACAAGCGTCTTGTGCGCCTGCCATTCGGGATTTGCTTCCACCTGCTCTTTGGCCTGTTTCAGAATTCGCCGCTCGACTGTCTTTCGATTCTTGTTCAGTTCATCCAGATACTTCGCCAGCATCAGACAGCGTTCGGTGCTGTCGGTCGTGAGCAATTCGACGGCCAGGCGAGCCTGCCCCAGACGCCCGGCGGCATTGATACGCGGACCAATTCCGAAGCCAATATCTTCTGCCGTCAGGACAGGCTTCTCCATCAATCCGCAGACCTGCATAAGTGCACGCAGGCCGGGCGACGCTTTTTCTTTCAGGCTGTTCAGGCCGTAGCGAACGATGACTCGGTTTTCGCCTACCAATGGGACGACGTCCGCAACGGTGCCGATAGCGGTCAGTCCAACGGCAGAGACCAGAAATTCCCGCATCCGTGGGCTGGCTCTTGTTCCATCCCCGAATCGCTGGCAGACAGCCCATGCCAGTTTAAATGCAACACCCACGCCGCATAAATCGCCAAAGGGATACTCAGTTCCGGGCAGACGTGGATGCACCAGCGCGGCGGCATCCGGCAGCGTCTCGCCAATATGATGATGATCCGTAATGATCAGTTCGAGCCCCAGTTGTCGTGCTCGAGCGGCTTCTGCCACGCTGGCAATGCCGCAGTCAACCGATATCAGTAATCGTTCAGGATCTTCTTCGTGCAGCTGTTCGATAGCAGCGGTATTCAGACCGTAGCCTTCATCCAGTCGGCTCGGAATGTAGTAGTCCACGCTGGCCCCGCTGAGTTTCAGGCAGTGCCAAAGCAGACTGGTAGAAGTGACACCATCGACATCGTAGTCGCCATAAATCGTGATGCGGCGGCCAGCCTTGATCGCTGCAACAATTCGATCGGCTGCTTCGTTGACGCCCGGAAGCAGTCCGGGCTCGTGCAAATCGGTCAGACGCGTATTGAGGAACAGCTTTGCCGGATCGGGATCCTGAAACCCACGCGCAATCAGTACCTGTGCAAGCAGCGGGGAGATTTTCAGATGACTGCTCAGCCGCCTGATGCCAGCTTCGTCATGGGGATGGAAATACCACTTCCGTGCCATGGGATCCCTGCGTCTGCTCACAACTACTGAATGAAGACCTCGACCGATGCATTGCTGAACACCGGAGGATTACTGACCGCTTTCCCAGGTACGACGCACTTCACAGGCACTCGTAACGCACACATCCTTGCTGGCATCTTTGATGGCCTGATTGTCTCCAAGAGCCTTCTGATACATGGTTCGCCCAGCCTCCGTCGGGTACTGCGTATTCACGCAGGCCTGACATAACGATTCGGCAGGTAGTCCGACGCAGCGTGCCAGCGCGTCGACGGGCAGGTAGTGCAGAGAATCCGCTCCGATATCGTCGGCAATCGCCTGTTCTTCTTCCCGGGTAATCACGGTGCCCGCCATGAACTTCGGAGCATGGAGCTCTCCGATGGTGGACATGTCGATGCCATAAAAACACGGAGCGATAATCGGAGGACACGCGATTCGGACGTGAATTTCCTTCGCCCTGCCGCGGACCCGCAGCAGCTCTACCAGCTCTTTCAGTGTCGTGGCCCGGACAATCGAATCATCTACCAGCAGCACGCGTTTGCCTTCCAGAACTTCCGGAAGTGGCGTGTACTTCATTCGCACTTTGTCAGCGCGGTTGTTTCCTTCGATGAAAGTTCGGCCGATGTAGCGGTTGCGGATTAAACCTTCCAGGGATGGTACCTTCAGCTCGAATGCCATCGCGTCCGCAGCGGCTTTCGCTGTATCCGGAACGGGTACAACAATCACATCGTCCTGAATGTCCAGCGATTCGTTATTTGCCAGTTCTTCACCCAGACGCTTTCGCGACAGATACACGCCCGCGTTGTCGAAAGTTGATCCCGCATTCGCAAAATAGATCCACTCGAAGAAACAGTGCGCGCGACGAGGGCTTTCGGCAAATTGTTCCAGCCGAATGCCATTCTCGTCGACAATCACTGCATAGCCGGGAGGCACATTCTTGACGTTTTCATCAGCGAATCCGAGGTGTGTCAGTGCGACGCTTTCGCTGGCCGCGGCAAACAACGAACCTTCGATCGCGTAACAAAGTGGGCGAATTCCCAGCGGATCACGAGAAACGAACATCTGTCCGCGCGCGTTCAGGTAGACGATGTTCCAGGAACCGTCAACACGGGCGGAAATTTTCTTCAGCAACTCGATCGGCTGAATTTCTGCATCCAGCGACAGTTCATGCGAAATCAGATGATTCAGGACTTCCGTATCGGTTTCGCGTGCCAGATGAAAGTCTGTCGAATCAAGAATCTCTTCCTTCAATTCCAGGTAGTTGGCCAGCTGGCCATTGAATGCAAAGCTGAACCATTTGCTCCGTGCGATGTGATGCCGTTCAAACGGCTGTGCGTAACTGCGATCGTCCTTGCCACACGTCGCATATCGAACGTGGCCGATCGCCGCATGCCCTGCGTACTCGTCCATCAGTTCGTTGTAGAGTTCGCTGCGGTTCATCCGAAATACTTCGGACACTCCACCAACATCCTTGTGCGTGTCGATTAACTGAGGCCGACCGGGGCTGTAGGTGGTAAAACCGGCGGCCAGCTGCCCCCTGTTTTGCATATCCAGAAGCATACCGGGGATCAGTCGCGACGCGCGATTGATCCTTCCACCCGGCACCAGCGGACTCACCGCATCGGACTTCAGATGATAAACGGCAGCAATGCCGCATTCGTGGTAAAGTTCTTCCATGCCGAAATAATCAGTCGGTTAGATTTCGTATTCGGTCGTTTCAGCGACGGCGAATGCCCTGCAACCGACCACCATCTGCCCGGCAGGCAAATGATCATTCGTCAATTGTTCAGGAGTTACTCTGGCCGGCGCGAAAGAAAGGCGTCGATTGGAAGACTGATGATAGTGTCGGATCGGCTCGATTAAAAATGACCCGGTGCGATGGCTTCCACATTCCCCAACTCACGAATCAGTGGGTGAGTATTTTTCCATGTATCCGGCCATCTTTAGTTTCCGGACCGTGCTGTCGGACGTCATGTACCGGATTTTGCCGTAAATCGGGCGTTCCGGGCCCCATGCCCGATCGTAGCGGCCCAGGACCCAGAATATCCCGGAATAGGAATTGGGGTTACGTCCATCGACCGCGTACCGATTGTTCAGTTCAATCATAAATTCTGCGGCCTGCGGCGGAGATTCCGTCCACTCCAGAATTTTTTTCCCCCAAAGCATGCGAAGGTAATTCTGCATTCGACCTTCAGTCAGCAGCTGGTTTTGTGCGGCATTCCAGACGGCGTCATGGGTTCTTGCCTGACGCAGGTCATCCAGCGAATAGAGATACTGGCGGGGATCGGAGGCATGTTCCGCCAGACTATTGCGAGCCCACTCGGGAAGTGACTCGTATTGATCATAGTTTTCGGTCTGCCAGCACATGTTGTATCCCAGCTCTCGCCAGGTAATCAGTTCGTCCATGAACGATTCCGCGCTTTCTGACATTCCCCACCAGCCTGCCCGGGATCCTCTGGTGGATTTGACGTCACCGAGATTCGCCGGGGTCCAGCCTTCCACAGATGCGACCGCTGCAAAGATCCGGTGGGCCGACAAATGCCCGAAGTGCAGCCACGCCGACAATCCACTGGCGGCATCCATGTCCGGATGATTGCGATGCTCGCCGTAATCCTTCAACTGCCGTTCGACAAAGTGTTTTAATCGACACCCAGCGGCCACCGGCCCACCTTCCTGAATTCCCGTGCCCACCGATTGATCTATCGGAAGCGCCGCCAGCAGATCCTGCGGACGCCGCAGCGACTCGAGGTCTGTGGCTGGCCAGCGGTCCTGAATCTCCCGCGGCAGTTCGCTCAGCACCGGAATGGTCAGCTTCTTCAGGGGGGCGACTACAGGGGCCGCCGCTAGGTGTGGAGACAGCGTTTTCTGCAGGTACCGTCGAAAGGCATAGGCCGTTGGGAACACCTGGTCGGCGATTCGCATCGGTAGCAACCCGTTCGAATCAACAATTTCCATCAACAAGGCAACCCGTTTGGCAACGGCCTTCTGCATTTTTGGAATGAAGAAGCAGGGAAAGTCGTCTCCGATGATCACACATGCGTGTTTTGACAGTTCCATCATCAATCCACTGCCGTGGCCCGATGATGGCTCTACATATGGAAAAAATGTGATTCCAGCCGCCGCTGCCTGAATCGCGTTATCTCGCATTCCTTCGAGAATGAACTGGTGCATCCGAACGCTGGCCCAGCGATAGTCACAGGTCACTGCTTCCAGAATCAGCAGGGGCTTGTTCAGCTCGCGGCACCAGTCCAGCGCCCGGTCCAGGGCAAAATTATCGTTGAGCCGACGATTGGATGTCATCCAGTAAAGCACGAAGCCACCCTCGGGGTTGGGCGACATCTGATTTAGTGGATGAATGCGCTCGAACGGAACGCTGCTCGAAACCGGTAGACGTGACGCGGGTGTTGGGTGCACGTTCGAGAAAGCCTTTCAGGCAGGATGATTTCGGACACAATATTGATTTCGGACCAAGATGATTTCGGACCATGATGATTTCGGACGCAATGGGGTGTTTGCTGCTTTCAACAGCGTTCGGTAACGTTATGGTACCGCCAGTTGCCGTCCTCTTGCCCCGGCGTTCGTTTGTCTGATATCAGGGGAAGGCGGATCTGGCGACAGGACCGATTCCCGCGGCGATCGCCTCACCATGGTGGGGCATCCCGGACGACAGTGAACTTCCAATCCATTACGCCTTCATCCGTTCGACTGCATTCTTTCATGACCAACGAAGCCTCCGGCAAGTCACCAGACCGCGAACAACTTCCCCCCGCAACCGCCGAAACGGTCGAAAACGCCAATTCCGCCAATGAAACTCCTGCTGGCGATGGTCCCTGGTTTGCCGATGGGCTCAATTTCACCTGCAGTCAATGCGGAGACTGCTGTACGGGGGCTCCCGGAGTCGTCTGGGTGACCGACGAAGAACTCAGGGATATTGCCGAATTTCTCGACAAGCCGATTGGCGAAATTCGACTGTTTCACACGCGTCTTGTGCGTGGCAGAATGTCGCTGACCGAATTTGCTAACGGGGACTGCACGTTTTTTGACCCCCAGAAACGCAACTGCAAAGTCTACATGGCTCGACCTGTTCAATGTCGAACCTGGCCCTTCTGGAATTCACACCTGGCAAGCCGCGAGTCGTGGAATGAAGTCTGCGAAACCTGCCCGGGCGCCGGTACCGGGGCCTTCTTCAGCCTGGAACAGATTCAGGAACGCGCTGCAAAGATCGACATGTGACCGCTTCAA